>NZ_JBVHZJ010000013.1:124581-190412 GCF_055574655.1 Streptomyces sp. NPDC029956
AACGCTGGACGGGCAGGAGGGGGGGCTATCGACCAAACGAGGGCGGCGAATGCGGGAGAATGGGCAGAAACGCCGCGTCCTCCCCCCTAGGGGCCGAGCCCCGGGCCCGGTCCGGCGCGTGGGCCGTTGTCAGTGGGTGCCCCTACCGTTCTCACCATGACGACGACCTATCTGGAGCTGTCGCAGGACGACGGCGGCGCCCACAAGTTCTACGAAGTGACCGTCGACGACCTCGCGGTGTCGGTCCGCTACGGCCGGATCGGGACGGCGGGCCAGACGCAGAGCTCCACGTTCCCCACGGCGGCGAAGGCGCAGGCGGCCGCGGCGAAGAAGATAGGGGAGAAGGTTCGCAAGGGATACGCCCCGGCGGTCCGGGGACAGCGGGCGGCCCGCGCCGTGACGCGTCGCGCGGTGACCTCCGCGCCCTCCACCGCGCGCGCCGTCGCCCCCGTCCTGTGGCGTTTCCGGACCGGGTCGGCCGCCTTCGGCATCCACGTCGACGAGGAGCGCTGCTGGGTCGGCAACCAGGCGGGGGACGTGTTCACGCTCGACCGCTCCGGTGAGGTGCAGGCCCGGTTCAGCCTGCCGGACGGCGTCAAGTGCCTGGTCGCCGACGACTTCTGGATCTACGCCGGCTGTGACGACGGCAAGGTGTACGACCTGTCGTCGAAGCTGCCGTTCGCCGCGTACGACATCGCCACCGACGTCGACATCTTCTGGCTCGACATCCACGAGGGCGTCCTGCACGTCGCCGACCGCTCCGGCCGGCTCACCGTCATCGACCACGAGGACGAGCACCAGTGGGCGCGCGGCGGCCAGGGCGAGCACGCCTGGATGGTCCGCGCCGACGGGGACGCCGTCTACTACGGGGACACGCGGGGCGTCGCCGCCCACGCGCCCGACGGCGGCGGCGAGCTGTGGCACACGGCCACCGAGGGCGGGGTGCTCTTCGGCTGGCAGGAGGACACCGCGGTCTACGCGGGCACGGCCCGCAAGAAGGTCCAGCGGCTCGCGAAGAAGGACGGACGCGTCGAGGCGGTCTACGCCTGCGACAGCCCCGTGTACTCCTGCGCCACCTCGCCCGGCGGCCGGTTCGTCTTCGCCGCCGACTCGGCCTCCTCCGTCTACTGCTTCGCGGAGGACGGCACCCGGCTGTGGAAGCTCGGTACGGGAGGGGGCTCCGCGCTCTCCATGCAGTACCGCGACGAGCGTCTCTATCTGGTGACCACGGACGGTTCGCTGGTGTGCGTGGACGCGAGCGAGGCGGCGATCCAGGCCGCCCAGGGCGGCACGGTGCCGGTCGCGCGGGACATCAAGCTCGCCGCGGCCATGCCGGTGTACGAGCCGGCGACGACCGTCACCGCCGTCACCACCGTCAGCGTCGCCCCGGCCGGTTCGGTGGTCGTGGAGTGTGTGAACGAGTCGGGCAGGACGCGGGTCAGGGTCCTCTCCGAGGGCTACGACTCCGCGTGGAACGTGCAGTTCCCGCGCGCGATCCGGGAGCCCGGCGCGCGCTACGTGGTGGACGCCCTGCACGCGGCCGCGGGCGGCTTCTACCGGGTCCGCGGTGACATCCGGCGGCTGCAGTGACGGCGGGCCACGGGGGCGGCACGTTCGAGGCGGCCACGGGGGACGGCCCGCCGACGCCCCCGGCTGACATCGAGCAGCGGTCGAGGGAGGTCCGGGCCGCCCTCGACGGGCTGCTCCAGATCAGACGGCTGACCCACCGCCGGGACGGCGGGGACGCGACGGCCGTCCCGGCGGACTGGGAGCGTCGGCAGCCCGTCCGTGCGGTGGCCCTCGCCCTGGAGTCGGGCGGCCTCACGCCCTCGGCCGTGGACGCCTCGGGGACACGGATCAGCACGGGCTACCGCGTCCGGCCGGGGGACCGGCCGGGGACGGCCGTGATCGAGTGGCTGGGCCCGGCGGGCTCGGGAGCCGCCCAGGAGGAGGCGGCGACCCTCGGCGCCTGCGTACCCGCCCTGACGCGACTCGGCTGGGAGGCCCTGCTGTACAAGGGGCCGCGGGGCCGTCGCTTCCTCGAGGTGGAGCCGATGGCGGGCTGAGACCCGAAGGAGGCGGCCGGCCCCGGTGGTGGGCTCAGGCGATCGAGGCGGAGACGATCGCCGAGACCGCTATGTTGCAGGAGGCGGTCACCCAGACCGCCGGGTGCGGCTCGGGGTCGACCAGGGTGGCGCCCAGCCTGCCCGGCGTGACCAGGTCCACGACCAGGAACGCCACGGCCATCATGACCAGGCCGAGCAGGCCGAACGCGGCCGTCGACGCGAGGCCCTTGCCGAAGTTCTCGTACGTCGTCCAGATCGAGGTGAAGACGATGCCGCCGATGCCCAGGAGCGCCGAGCTCAGCAGGATCGCGGCGTTGCGGTTGCGGTCCTCCCAGATCTGCCGGCGGAGCTTCCCGGGGGTCAGCAGATCCACGAGGACCATGCCGAGGATCAGCAGGACCACGCCGAGGGCGCCGTAGGCGCCGGCCCGGCCGAGGCCGTTGACGATGTCGCTCATGGTGTGCCGGTCTCCGGGGAATCACGATCACGGGGGATCGGTGGTCAAGGACCGGCAAAATGTAGCGCACGCGTCAACAGCACTCGCCGCCCGCCCGGGAATCGGGCGGACGGCGAACGGTCGGACACGTGGTCGGGCAGGGGGAGCGGACTCCCCGTCAGGCGCCCGGCGGCAGCTTCTCGGCGCGGGAGCGCACCTGGAACGCCGTGACGATCTCGACCGCGCCGACGGCCGGCAGCCGGATGCCGCCCAGGACCATCAGCACCGCGGCCGACTCCAGCGGGGAGACGATGAGCACCGCCCCGACGAGGCCATGGACGGTTCCCGTCCTTCCGCGGGGGAGGCCGTCGGAGCGGGGACGGGTCAGCGCGGCGCGGCGTAGCCGCTGAGGAACAGCGCCTCGGCCAGCGCCATGTGCTCGATCTCGGAGGGGTCCACGCTCTCGTTGGGTGCATGGATGAGACAGCCGGGCTCCTCGACGCCGATCAGGGCGATCTCGGCGGTGGGGAAGTGGGCGGCGAGCACGTTGCAGAGCGGGATCGAACCGCCCTGCCCCGACTGGACCATGTCCTTCCCGTACGCCTCGCGGAGCGCCGCCGCCAGGGCCCGGTAGGCGGGTCCGTCGGTACGCGCCCGGAACGGCTGGCCGCCGCTCTCCGGCTCCACCTCCACCCGGGCGCCCCACGGGGCGGCCGAGGTCAGATGGGCGGCGAGGGCACGCTGGGCGTCGTCGGCGTCGACCCCCGGCGGGATCCGCAGACTGACCCGGGCGCTCACCTTCGCCTGCACGGCGGCCGAAGAACCCACCACCGGCGGGCAGTCGATGCCGAGCACGGTGACGGCGGGCCGCGCCCAGAGCTCGTCGGCGACCGAACCCGTACCGACGAGGGACACCCCGTCGAGGGCGCCGACATCGACGCGGAACTGTTCGGCCGGGTAGTCCACGCCGTCCCAGGCACCGTCGCCGGACAGCCCCTTGATCACGGTGTTGCCGTGCTCGTCACGGAGGCTGTCGAGCATCCGGATCAGGGCGGCCAGTGCGTCGGGCGCGGGGCCGCCGAACATGCCGGAGTGCATCGCCCCCTTGAGGGTGGAGACGGTGACGACGACGTTGGCGAGCCCGCGCAGCGAGGTGGTCGTGGTGGGCAGGCCGCGCGCGAAGTTGCCGGTGTCGCAGATCAACAGGGTGTCGGCGGAGAAGAGGTCGGGCTGCAGCGGGACGAGCTGCTCCAGGCCGCCGGTGCCCTGCTCCTCCGAACCCTCCGCCACGAACTTGATGTGCACGGGGAAGCCCCGGCCGTCCGGACCGCCCAGCGCGCGGAGGGCCGTGAGGTGCATGGCGATGTTGCCCTTGCAGTCGGCCGAACCGCGGCCGTACCAGCGGCCGTCGCGCTCGGTGAGCTCGAAGGGAGGTGTCTCCCACGCCGCGTCGTCCAGCGGAGGCTGTACGTCGTAGTGGCAGTAGAGGAGCACGGTGGGCGCCCCCTCGGGGCCCGGCGCGTGCCCCACGACCGCGTCCGTGCCGTCGGGAGTCGTCACCCGCCGCATGTCCTGGAGTCCCGCCTCGGTGAAGGCCCGTACGAGGAAGTCGGCGGCCTTCGCGCACTCCTCCGGAGGGAACTGACGAGGGTCGGCGACCGACCGCATCGCCACGAGCTCGGTCAGGTCCTCCTTCGCCCGGGGCATCAGGGCCCGGACCTTCTCCCGCAGGGCTGCGGTCCCGGTGGACTCGGCGGTCATGCGTACCCACTTCCCTCGGGCCGTGGCGGGGCGCGGCTCGCGGAGCCCGGGACGGCGACGGCCCTCTCAGCCAAGCACCCGTGAACAACTGCCGCAAAAGGTGACTCGTACGGAGTATTCGCCCGGGGTCCCGGGCGGCGGGGGCCGGGCAGGGCGACGACAGTGGACCGCGTACGAGTCCGCCCCTTCCTCCTCCCGCACCTGGAGAACCACATGGGCCACCCCAACCGACGCGACCTCGGGCTCCTCGTGCTGCGGGTCGGCACCGGAGCCGTACTCGCCGCGCACGGCACCCAGAAGCTCTTCGGCTGGTTCGGCGGCGGAGGCATCGACGGCACCACCAAGGCCATGGAGGCCATGGGCTTCCACCCGGGCCGGGAGAGCGCCATCGCCGCCGGGCTCGGCGAGGCGGGCGGCGGCGCCCTGCTCGCCCTCGGCCTCGCCACCCCGGCCGCCGGGGCCGCCGCCGCCGGAGCCATGACCGGCGCCGTCGCCGTCCATGCCCCAGCCGGCTTCTTCGCCCAGAGCGGCGGCTACGAGTACCCGGCGTTCCTGGGCTTCGTCGCCGCCGCGATCGGGGTCACCGGCGCCGGCCGGTACTCCCTCGACCACGCCACGGACCATGTCCTCGACCGTCCCTGGGTGGTGGCCGCCGCCTTCCTCGGCACCGCGATCGCCGCCGCGGCCGTGGTCAACCGACGGGCCGACGAGCAGGCCGCCGCCGGTGCCGCGGCGGAGGAGGCGGAGCCGGAATCCGTGTGAGGCCGTCCGAGGACGGGGGCCCGCACGCGTCCGCCGCGCGGGAGGGTTAGGCTCGCCGCAGAGGAAGGGACGGTCGCCGCGCATGAAGATCGATCTGACGGACACCAACTCCAGCAAGATCAACAAGGCGATCCTGGAAGGCCGAAGGGCCGTCGGCACACCCGCCGCCGGTGTCGTGCTCACCCTTGTCGTCGTCACCGACGAGGAGAACGCCTACGACGCGGTCAAGGCCGCCAACGACGCCTCCCGGGAACACCCCTCCCGCATCCTGGTGGTCATCAAGCGCCACGCCCGCTCGCCCCACGGACGCCACGAGACCCGGCTCGACGCCGAGGTCAGGCTCGGCACCGACGCCGGCTCGGGCGAGACGGTGCTGCTCCGGCTGCACGGCGAACTCGGCGACCGCGCCGACTCCGTGGTCCTGCCCCTGCTGCTGCCCGACGCACCTGTCGTCGTCTGGTGGCCCGTCGACGCCCCCGAGGTGCCGTCCCGCGACCCGCTGGGCTCGCTCGCCCAGCGCCGCATCACCGACATGTACGCGGTCGAGGACCCCCTCGCCGCGCTGGAGAAGCGGGGCGCCTCGTACGCCCCCGGTGACACCGACCTCGCCTGGACCCGGCTCACCCCATGGCGCTCGATGCTGGCCGCCGCGCTCGACCAGGCCCCGCTGACCGTGACCTCGGCCGCCGTCGAGAGCGAGGCCGAGAACCCGAGCGCCGAACTCCTCGCCCGCTGGTTCGAGGTCCGGCTGGGCGTCCCCGTCGACCGGATCGTCACCGACGGACCCGTCGTCACGGCCGTCCGCATGGGCACCGCGGACGGCGAGATCCGCATCGACCGGCCCGAGGGGCCGGTGGCGCGGCTCTCCATCCCCGGCCAGCCCAGCCGGGTCCTCGCCCTCAAGGTCCGGACGACGGCCGAGCTGATCGCCGAGGAACTGCGCCGCCTGGACCCGGACGACGCCTACGCGGCGGCCCTGCGCGGCCGCGGTGGAGCGGCGAGCCCGACGGCCGACCTGCACACCCACGCCTGACCTGCGGTCCGCGGCCCCCATCCGTTGCGGACCGATCCGGGCCGACGGCCAGGTCCGGCCGCCGGCCCGGATCGGCTCCCGGCCTCAGGGCTTCTCGAAGACCATGACGAAGTCGGCCATCTCCCGTACCCGCGGAACGTCCGGGTCCGGGAGCGCGAGGAGCCGCTCCTGGGCCTCGGTCACCAGGCGGGTGGCGTCACCCGTGACCGGCCAGGCGCCGGTGAAGAGGCCGCCCGACAGGGAGCGGGCCATCGCGCGGGGCGACACCCGGAAGGCCGTGGGGCGTTCGGAGGCCGCACCCCGGTAGACGAGTCCCCGGGACTCGGCGATCGGTGCGAGGGCCCACGGCCCGTCCTGACGGGTCCGGTGCGGATCGAGCCGGTCCTCCAGCTCGCCCACCACGACTCCTACGTCGTCCGTGGGACGGGTGCCCCCGGCCGGGATGACCAGATAGCGGCCTCCCGGGTGCAGCACCCGGGCGACCTCGTCGAAGACCATGCCGTGATCGGGCCCGGTGTGCAGCAGCCAGGTGGACACCGCCTGGCTCACCGACGCGGTCCGTAGCGGAAGACGGCAGGCGTCCGCCACCGCCACCCGCGGACCGAGCCGCTCCAGGGCCCGGGCGAGCATCCCGGTGGACAGGTCGAGCCCGTACACCACGTGCCCGCGCGCGGTCAGTTCGGCCGCCACGATGCCCGTGCCCACGCCGATGTCGAGCACCGGACGGGCGGGGTCGAGCAGCGGCGCGAGCTGCTCGGCGAAGCCGGCGGCCCGGGCCGTGCCGCCGCGCGAGGCGTCGTAGCCGGGGGCGATCGCGTCGAACTCCGCCGTACGGGAGGCCGAAGTCATCCGTCTGTCTCCGTTCGTCTCTCTGCCGTCGGGACGGACGTCAGGCCTCGGGCGTGAAGGCAACGGGCAGGGTCGCCATGCCGCGCAGGATGCCCTCGCGCCGGCTCAGATCCGCGTCCGGGTCGGCGAGCCGCAGGTCGGGGAAGCGGCGCAGCAGCGTGCCGATGGCGATCCTCGCCTCCGCGCGGGCCAGCGGCGCACCCAGGCAGAAGTGCACACCATGGCCGAAAGCAAGCTGTTGCGGCACCTCGCGGCGTGCGATGTCGAGGATGTCGGCACGGTCGTAACGGCCCGGGTCGCGGTTGGCGGCGGCCAGCCCGATGATGATCATCTCGCCCGGCGGGACGGTGACCCCGCCGATCTCGTACGCGTCGGTGGTGAAGCGGGCGACACCACGGCTCACCGGGCCCTCGTAGCGCAGCAGTTCCTCGATCGCCCCGGGCAGCAGCGAGGGGTCGTCGCGGAGCGCGGCGAACTGGTCCGGGTGTCGCAGCAGGGCGTGGACGCCGTTGGCGATCAGGCTCGCCGTCGTCTCGTGTCCGGCGAGCGTGAGCAGGATCGTCATCGCCGTCAGCTCGCGGTCGCTGATCCGCTCCTCGGCCTGCGCGGCGCAGAGCGCGCTCAGCAGATCGTCCTTCGGATCCGCCTTTCGCTCGGCGATCAACGGCAGGAAGAACTCGGTGAGTTCGGCCCGCGCCCGAGCACCCTTGGCGAGCCGCTCCGGGGTGTTGGGCGGCATGATCAGACCGACCGCGAGGCGGGCGAAGTCGGGCTGCCCCTCGGCCGGGATGCCGATCAGCTCACTGAGGACGGCCATGGGCAGCGGCAGCGCGAACTCGGAGACCAGATCAGCGGTTCCGCGGGCCGCGACGGCGTCGAGGAGGGCGTCGGTGTGCGCCTGCACGCGGGGCGCGAGCTGCTCCACCCGGCGGGCCGTGAAAGCCTTCGAGACGAGGTTGCGCAGCCGGGTGTGGTCCTCGCCGTCGGCGACGAGCATGCTGGCCATCAGGACGTTGGTGCGTTCCTGGTGGGCCATCTCCTCCTCAAGTCCGTTCACCCCGACGGGACTACTGCTGAGCCGCGGGTCGGTGAGCGCGGCAACGGCCTCGTCGTAACCGGTGACCATCCAGACTTCAAGAGTGGGATTCAGCCGTACGCGCTGGACGACACCATGCTCGCGGATGCGCTCGAAGAGCGGGTAGGGGTTGGGCTGTTGGGCCACGTTCACCGGGACATCGTGAACGATTGTCTGCTCTTGACCGGTCATCTTCCGTAACTCCCCGATGATTTGTGAAAGATCTCTGGCAAGTAGTCATACCAGCCACCCCAGTTGCGTGGTAGCGTCACCGGCGCTCGGCTCGGATTGATGTTCGGAGAAGGACCGGCGAACGGCCGGTGACAAGATCAGTGAGGCGCTCCACCCACCGGTGACCGGCGCCTCGCACTGCTCGACTCGTTGGCAGCCAAGGCCTCGACCAGGCCCTATGCGCAGGGGGAGACGTTTCGTGGAGCAAGCGGCAGCCGTGGACCCGATTCTGGACCTGGCCCGTCCGTCGATCCTGCGGAACCCGTACCCGTCGTACGCCCGGATGCGTGAGACCTCCCCCGTCCTGTGGCACGAACTGCTCGGCTCCTGGGTGCTGACCCGGCACGCCGACTGCCTCGCCGTGCTCACCGACAGCAATCGATTCGCCTCCGACTGGCGGCGCGCCGGGGAGGAGATCCCCGCCCCGCTGCTCAGCGTGCAGACCCTCGACCCGCCGGAGCACACGGCCATCAGGCACCTGCTGCTCGACGGTTTCCGGGCACAGGACCGGCAGGCGCTCAACGACGGCCTGGAGGGGCAGATCGCCGATCTGCTCGCGGAGTTGGCCCGCCGTCCCTCCTTCGATCTCGTCGGAGACCTCGCCGAGCCGGTGGCACTCCGCTTCGTGACCGCCTTCCTC
The DNA here is from genome assembly GCF_055574655.1 of Streptomyces sp. NPDC029956. Lineage (NCBI taxonomy): Bacteria > Bacillati > Actinomycetota > Actinomycetes > Kitasatosporales > Streptomycetaceae > Streptomyces > Streptomyces sp. NPDC029956. The sequence continues at coordinate 133,435 of NZ_JBVHZJ010000013.1, forward strand.
GGCGTCGAGGCCCCCGGGCTCGACTGGTTCGTGCCCATGTCCCGTACCGTCGTCGACGGCATGGACGCCGGCCTCTGGCCCGAGAAGCACGAGCCGGCCGTCGCGGCCCGCGCCCGGCTCGCGGAGTACGCGGGGGGATGGCTCGCGGACCCGCCCAAGGAAGGCCTCATCGCGTACGTCGCCGAGCACGCGGCGGACAGCGGCGTGGCAGAAACGGTTCTGCGCAACAGTCTGCGCGCCGTCCTCCACGCCGGCTACGAATCCGCCTCGCGGCTCCTCGGCAACGCGGCGGCCGCCCTCCTCACCACCCCCGGCGCGCTCGAGGCGTTCCGGGCGACCCCGTCCACGGCCGTGGACGAACTCATCCGGTACGACGCACCGGTCCAGGCGGACGCCCGGGTCTGCGTCACCGACACCGAACTGGGTGGCGTCACGATGAAGGCGGGTGATCCGGTCACGCTCTTCCTGGGCGCGGCCAACCACGACCCGCTCCGCTTCGCCCACCCCACAGAGCTGCGACTCGACCGCGCCCCGAACCCGCACCTCGGGTTCGGCCGCGGGGCCCATGCCTGTCTGGGCGCGTCCATGGCGATCCGTCTCACCGGATCCGTCCTGGGTGCCCTGGCCAGGGATCATCCGCAGGCACGGGCAGTCGCGGAACCGGAACACCGGCGCAATCTGACCCTCCGCGGTCTCGACCGCTTCGAGGTCACCCTGCGTCCAGACACGGGGGAGGAGGTACGACCATGAAGTACTGGCACTGAAACCAGTGAGCGTGCGGCCCGTCCGGGAGGCGGGTACCCACGCCGTGCACGACAACCGTGCACCTCGCCGGAGCCCGAGCCCGCTGCACGGCTCGGGCTCCGGCCCTTTCGCGCGGCACACGCTCCACGAGGAGCCGGGGCCGCGAGGCGACGAGGCGACGAGGAGCAGAAGGGGCCAGGGCCGAGGACCCGAGCGCGAGGACCCGAGCGCGAGGACCCGAGCGCGAGGACCCGAGCCCGAAGACCCGAGCCCGAAGACCCGAGCCCGAAGACCCGAGCCCGAAGACCCGAGCCCGAAGACCCGAGCGCGAGCGCCCGAGGAGTCAGGCCGAGCGGTGGGTCACCGGCTGACGTCCGGTTCCATGCACACGTCGTCGACGAGCAGGCTCAGCGCGCCGTCGACGGGACACCGCAGGCCGACCGACAGCCGGCGCATGTGGCCGTCCGGGCCGAGCGTGTACGCGGCGGCCACCTGGAACAGGTCGTGGCCGGCGGGACACACGACCACGGCCGTGTCCGTCCCGGGGGCGGGAGCCGTGGGCGGCCGGAGTTCCCGGCCCTCCGGCTCCGCACCGCCGAACCCTTCCTCGTCATGGACCTCGAGCGGCAGACAGCAGCCCTCGCAGAAGCATTCCTGCGACACCACCTCGAACCGGTCCCAGCGGCAGTACGGGCAGATGACGGGCCCCGTCACGATCCGCCGCTCGTCCCCACCGTCCCCGTCCCCGTCCCCGGCCGCGGCCCCGTCCCCGGCCCCGTCGAGCAGGCGCAGAAGGCCGTCGCTCACGGCCGCGTCGTCGCCCACCGGGCCCTCGCTCCACACCTGTGTGCTCTCCATGCCAGTGATCATTCCACTTGCGGAACGGGCCGGTTCGACCGGTACGTTCCCACCGGTCGAGCGTGCCCAGGGCGGGTCGCAGGCATGCCGCAGGCGGGTCGTCGGCCGCACGCCCCGCACGCCCCGCGCCCCCGCGGGCACGTTCACACCCCACACCCCACACCCCACACCCCAGGCCCACGCCCCACCCCGTGCGTCAGTCCGGCAGCTCCCCTCGCAGCTTCCCCGGCAGCCAGCGGAGTTGGGCCGCCTGCTGGAAGGTGCCGCCGCCCTCGTGGTCGTTGAAGTCGTACACCTCGATCGCCTTCTCGTCCCCGGCGTACGCGTTGAAGGCCGCGAACACCGTCGACGGCGGGCACGTCAGGTCCTCCAGCGCCGTCGAGAACAGCGCCGGGGCCGAGGCGCGGGCGGCGAAGTGGACACCGTCGAAGTAGGAGAGGGTGTCCTGGACCCGGTGCACCCGGCCGCGATGCGTCTTGAGGTAGTTGCCTATCTCGCGGTACGGCGCGCGGTCCGTGACCGTCGTCGCACGCGGGAAGTCGCACAGGAACGGTACGTCCGCAGCCACCGCCACCAGGTCCGGCACGAGCCCCGCCACGGCGAGCGTGATCCCGCCACCCTGACTGACGCCGGTCACCGCGGTGCGGCCCGCGTCCACCAGGGGATGCGAGCGGGCGGCCTCCACGGCGCGGACCGCGTCGGTGAAGAGGCGCCGGTAGTAGTAGGTGTACGGATCCTCGACGCCCCGCGTCATGAAGCCGGGGAACGAGGGTGCGCTGCCCACCGGGTCGGGAGTGTCACCGGTGGCCCAGCCGCTGCCCTGGCCGCGGGTGTCCATCACGAAGTGCGCGAACCCGGCGGAGGCCCAGAGCAGGTGGGTGTGCGGAAGGCCGCGCCCACCGCCGTACCCGAGGAACTCCACGACGACGGGCAGCGGTTGGGAGGTGCCGGCGGGTAGGACGAGCCAGCCCTTGACCGGCTGTCCGTCGAACCCGGCGAAGGTGACGTCGAAGGTCTCGACGGTGGTGAGCCCTGTCGGGACCGCGTCGAAGCGTGCGTCCAGGGCGTGCGTGCGGGCCTCTCCGAGGGTCTTCGCCCAGAAGGCGTCGAAGTCCTCGGGCTCCACGGATGTGCTCCGGTAGGTACGGAGTCGGTCGAGGGGCAGGTCGAACTGGGTCATGAACACCGCCTGGTGGGTCGCTTGGTGAGGGAGAGTCACGTTCGAGATCCTGAACGGTTCACCCGGCCTGACCCACCCTATCTGCGCGACCCCGTGAATTCATATACGTGAACTGCACCGGGTCCGGTCGGACACTCCGCGCCGTCGACGTCACGAGAAGGGTTCCGGGCCGGTCGTCGTGACATCCTCTGACGAACCGCCCACAGCGTGTCCAGTTGTGGGCCTTCGTCGTCCTGCGCGGAGGGACACCATGCTCATCAGCCACGTCGTACGTCACCATGTGCTGCACGTGACGCTCCACCGCGACCTGGACGTCACCAACAGGGCCGCCGTCGCCCTCCAGGTCCAGGCTCTGGTCCAGGCGATCCGCCCGACCCGGGTGTCCGTCTCCGTCCCGACCGCCGACCCCACCCCGGCCACCGTCAGCGCCCTCGCCCGGGCCCACCGCATGTGCGCGAGCCTGGACATCCCCCTGACCGTGCGCGGTGCGAGCGCCCGCACCCGCAGACTCCTGGACGTGACGGCCGAGTAGTCCCTCGTGGCCCCGGTCAGAGCCCCCGGCGCCGAGGCGCCGTCGAGGGGCGCCAGGCACGCAGCCGCAGGCTGTTCCCCACCACGAGGACCGAGCTCGCCGACATCGCGGCCGCCGCCACCATCGGGCTGAGCACGCCGAGCATGGCGAGGGGCACGGTCACCACGTTGTAGCCGAAGGCCCAGACGAGGTTGACGCGGATCGTGGACAGGGTGCGCCGCGCGAGGCGTACGGCATCGGGCAGGGCCTCGATCCCCGTGCGTACGAGGGTGACGTCCGCGGCGCCGATGGCGGCGTCGGTGCCGCTGCCGAGGCCGATGCCCAGGTCCGCGGCGGCGAGCGCGGCGGCGTCGTTCACGCCGTCGCCCACGACCGCGACCCGGTGCCCCCGTTCCCGCAGGGCGCGTACCAGGGCGGCCTTCTCCTCGGGAGTGCAGCGGGCGTGGACCTCCTGGATGCCCAGGTCGGTGGCCACGGCCACGGCAGGCGCCTTCGCGTCTCCGGTGGCCAGGACGGGCCGTACGCCGAGGCGGCGGAGGGTGTCCACGGCCCGGTAGGTTCCGGGCCGCAGCACGTCACCGATCTCGACGAGGGCCGCCGGCTCGCCGTCGACGCGCACGAGGACGGGGGTGCGGGCGGTGGCCTCGGCCGCCGTCAGCGCGTCGGCGAGGGCCGCCGGCAGCTCGCCCGTCGGCGCCCCGATGTCGACCATCCTGCCCTCGACGACACCGCGGGCCCCTCTTCCCGGCAGGGCGCGGAAGTCGACGACGTCGGGCAGTTCCGCATCGGCGTGCGCCCGCGCGTAGTCGACGACCGCCCGGCCCAACGGATGTTCGGAACCCTGCTCCACCGCCCCGGCGTACCGCACGACGGCGCGCTCGCCGAGGCCGCCGGCGCCGGGGGCGACGGTGAAGCGGGCGACGGTCGTCCGACCAGAGGTCAGCGTGCCGGTCTTGTCGAGCACGACGGTGTCGACGTGCCGGAGTCCTTCGAGCGCCGCGGGACCGCCGACCAGGATCCCGAGCTGGGCTCCCCGCCCTGTCGCGGCCATGAGGGCCGTCGGCGTGGCCAGGCCCAGCGCGCACGGGCAGGCCACGACCAGGACGGCCACGCAGGCAGTGACCGCCGACTCCGCCTCCCGGCCGGTGCCGAGCCAGAAGCCGAGCGTGCCGGCGGCCAGGGCCAGGACGACGGGGACGAAGGCGCCGGCCACCCGGTCGGCCAGCCGCTGAGCCCGGGCCTTACCGGCCTGCGCCTCCTCCACCAGCCGGGCGACGCGGGCGAGGCGGGTGTCCGCACCGACCGCCGTGGCCCGCACGAGCAACAGCCCGGCGACGTTCACCGAGCCGCCGACCACCTCGGAGCCGGGCTCGACCTCGACCGGCTCGCTCTCCCCGGTCACCAGGGAGAGGTCCACCGCCGAACTGCCCTCGACGACTTCGCCGTCGGTGGCGACCCGCTCGCCCGGCCGTACGAGGAACGTCTGCCCGGCACGCAACCGCTCGAGCGGTACGAGTCGTTCGCCGCCGCCCTCCTCCCGTACCGCCACGTCCTTGACACTCAGCCCGGCGAGCGCGCGAAGGGCCGCCCCCGTACCCCGCCGGGCCCGGGCTTCGAGGAAGCGGCCCGCCCACACGAACAGCGGTACGCCGACGGTCGCTTCGAGATAGACGTGCGCCATGCCGTCCGCGGCTGCCCCGGGGGCCAGGGTGAACGGCATCCGCATGCCGGGCGCTCCCGCCCCGCCGAGGAACAGCGCGTACGCCGACCAGCCGAACGAGGCGACCACGCCCAGTGACACCAGCGTGTCCATGGTCGACGCGGAGTGACGCAGCCCGCGCAACGCCCGTACGTGGAACGGCCACGCTCCCCACGCGGCCACCGGCGCGGCCAGCGCGAAGCACAGCCACTGCCAGTTGCGGAACTGCAGGACGGGCGCCATGGACAGGACCAGCACCGGCAGCGCGAGGAGCGCCGTGATCACCAGCCGCCGCAGCTCCGTCTCCTGTCCGGCGCGGTCCGGGGCGGGCCGCCGGTCGGCCGGAGGCTCGGGAAGCACCGCCGTGTAGCCGGCCTTCTCGACCGTGGCGACCAGTTCCTCGACCGGGAGACCGGAGGGGTGGCACACCCGCGCCCGTCCGGTCGCCAGGTTGACCGTGGCCGTGACCCCCTCCAGGCGGGAGAGCTTCTTCTCGACCCGGTTGACGCACGCGGCGCACGTCATGCCGCCGACCAGGAGATCCGTCGTCATCGTCACCGAGTCCACGGACCGCGACTCCGCCCGGTCCTCCCGGTCCGCCTGGCCTGCCTGGTCCGCGGCCGGTCCGCGGCTCACGAGTGACCTCCGTGGTGCGGGTTCTCGGTGGCGGGCCTGGGGCCCGTCGTCGAAGGCGGGTCCGGAGTGGAGCCGATCGGTGCCACCGCCGACCCCAGCGCGTACGCCCCCGCGAAGACCAGGGCGAGCAGCAGCAGGAAGCCCCCCAGCACGACGGGAGGCGAACCGAACCGCCCCGTGGTTCCCGCGGGGGACGAGGATGCGCGTGCCTTTTCCATCGGTCGCCTCTCCGGAGCGCGTCGTACGGCACCGGAGGGATCGGGCCGTGCTTCCGGAGGAGTCGGACGGTCGGGTGATCCGGTTCCCGCGATCGGGGGACGCGTACCGGGACGGGGGCGGGGCGGGGCGGTCGGCGGAGCGGGGGACGTTCGGCGCCATGCCGTGACCCCGCCCCCGCGCCCCGCCCCGCCGACCGCGCGACGCGAACGGTCAGACGAGCGCGGGCGCCCGCGTGAACCGCCTGCGTACCGGAGCCCCGTCACCCGGGGCAGGCACCGGCGACGGCGCCGGTTCCTCTGCGCCACGCACCAGGGCGACCAGGGAGATCCGAGCCCGTGCGACCCGCGAGCGGACCGTGCCGACGGGACAGCCGATGGCTTCGGCGGCCTCGGCGTACGGCAGGCCCAGGAGCTGGGTGAGGACGAAGGCGTCCCTCCGCTCGGTCGGGATGGCCGCCAGGAGATCGGCGAGCGCGACGCCGTCCTCGAAACCGGGAAGCCCTCGGGGCTGGGTGTGTTCGGCCTCCGCCTGCCAGTCGTCGCGGTCGGACAGGCGCGGCCGCGCGGCCGCGTGCCGCAGGCTGTCGACCACCGTCCGGCGGGCTATCGACAGCAGCCACGTGCGAGCCGAGGAACGCCCCTGGAAGCGGGGCAGTGAGGCGAGCGCACGGAGGAACACCTCCTGGGTGAGGTCGTCGGCCGCCTGGCGGTCGGCACTGAGGTAGGTCACGTAACGCCGGACGTCGCGGTGCAGAGCACGGACGAACAGATCGGCCTTGGCCGGGTCGCCGTCCCGGGCGGCCAGCGCGAGCCGGGTCGTCGCCGCGTCCGTGTCGGCGTCCGGCGCGTATGCCGGGCGGGAGGTGCTCGCCGGGCGCGGAAGGAGGGTTTCGCGGGCAGGAGTCATCGCCACAAGTCCTTACGAGGCAAAGGGAGTCCGGCCAGGCGCGCGGATGAGGTCGGCGCCGTGGCCGGTGACTGGTACGGCCGGCCGCGACCGGGTGGAAGCGGCATGGCCGATGCCCGAGGGACGGACTGAGCCGTCGAGCTCGGGGAGCCGGCTGTCAGAGGACAGCGAGTGCCTGGGGTGGACCTCGGGAGATGAGCGAGTGGGCGAGGAGGAGCCGTCGCGGAGCCCGCTCGTCACCGGCTCGCACCGGACGGAAGCGGGGTCGGTCCCGTACGACGGGGACGAAGGAGGCGAGCAGCGGACGCAGTGGACGGAAGAGCCGCAGGGACGCGGCGAGCAGCAGGCGGAACGCGGCCTGCTCGCCGAACGCCATCCACAGGCCGCTCAGGAGCGCGGCCAGGAGGTGGGCCGACAACATCCCCAAGGACGACGACGGATCCGTCATGTCGTGCCCGGCCGGAGCCGCGGACACCATGCCGGCGGACAGGGTCACGTCCCCGTGCCCCATGGGCGCGTGTGCCATGTGCGCGTGTGCCGCGTGTACGTCGTCCATCGGCATCGGCATCGGCATCGACAGCGGCTTCTGCAACGGCGCGGTCGGCGCCGGCACGGCCGTCGTCTGGGACCACGAGAAGGCCGTGTGGAGCGCGCTCTGCACGACCACACTCGCCGCGGTGACGGCGAGGAGACCGCGCTCACGGCCCGCGAGCACCCAGGTGACCGCCACGGTGGCCGCCAAGGCGGGGAAGAGAGTCCAGGCGGGCACTGCCTGACCCGACATCAGGACGTGGCCGGTGGCCGCGAGCAGCACACAGACGGCCGCGAACATCGCGGCCCGCACTCCTCGCGAACATCGGCCTGGTGTCATGGCGCGCCCATCCTTGCACCCTCCCCGGAGGCTTGAGGGCGGGTACGGCCGTGCTGCGGCCGCCCCCACGACCTGTCGGGACATGAGTACGCGACTGTGACGGGTCCCACAAGTGCGCCTCGGGAACTTCCGGCACGGTCGCCACGACTCCTCGAAGACGACGGCGTTCGGCCTGATCGCTGATCGCTGATCGCTGATCGCTGATCGCTGATCGCTGATCGCCGAACGGGGGAGGGGCACGCGGTGACGAGCGCGGGTACGGCGGCGGAGGCACCCGCCGAGACGGGAGAGGGGACGGTCCGCGGGCTGACCGCGCTCCTGACGACGGCCATGGCCTTCTCGATGATGCAGCTGTTCCTGCTCGGTGCGCTGGGCCCGCGGCTCATCGACGGACTCGGGGTCTCGGAGACCGTGTGGGGTCTGACCACCACGGTGGGCTTCGGAACGGCGGCCGTCCTCTCTCCCGTCGGAGGCAGGCTCGTCGACCGCGTCGGCCCCCGCCGGTCCCTCGTGGCCCTGCTCGCCCTCTCGGCGGTGGCGTTGGGCCTGATCGGCTCCGCGCCCGGCCCCGGTCTGCTGCTCGTGGCCGTCGCGGTCGGCGGGCTGCCCCAGGCGCTCGCCAACCCGGCGACGAACAAGGCGATCCTGGCGTCCGTACCGCCGTCGAGGCGGGGCGCGGTCACCGGCACCAAGCAGTCCGGGGTCCAACTGGGTGCATTCGTGGCAGGGTTGCCGCTCGCCGTGGCCGCGAGCGCGATCGGCTGGCGGGGCGCTGTCTGGACGGCCGCAGGCGCCGCGCTCGTCGCCGCCCTGTGGGCCCGCAACGCGCTGCCGGCCGACGCCTCGCCGCCGCCGAAGGGGGCCCCGGGCGGGTGCGGTCCGGCACCGACCCGCCCCGGTGGTCCCGTGCCCTGGCTGGCCGCCTTCTCGCTCCTCCTCGGCGCGGGCATCGCCTCCGTCAACACCTACCTCGCCCTCTTCGGAGTCCAACGCCTCGGCATGGGGCCGACGGTGGCGGGAGCACTCGTCGCCGTCCTCGGCGTCGCCGGGATCGGCGGCCGGGTCGGCTGGTCCCGGGCCGCCACGCCCGGCCGGGCTCCGTGGCTGCCCGGTCTGCTCGCGGGCGGGGCGGTGGGAGCGGCCGTGCTCCTGACCGCCGCCGTCCACGTCGACCTGCTGGTGTGGGCGGCGGCCGTGGCGGTCGGCGTGTTCGCCGTGTCCGGCAACGCGGTCTCGATGGTCCTGGTGATGCAGCGCTCCGCGCCGGGCCGGGCCGGGCAGGACTCCGCGCTGGTCGCCGCCGGCTTCTTCGCCGGATTCGCGGTGGGTCCGCCCCTGTTCGGGCTTCTCGCGGAGCGCGGGCGGTACGGGGAGGGCTGGGTGCTGGTCGCCGTGGAGTTCGCCCTCGCGGGACTGGTCGGGCTCGCCTGGGCGGTACGGGACCGCCGGACGCGCGCGGACGGTCCGCGGTGACCGTCACGGACTGGGCCGACGAGGCCCTCCGCCTTCTCCTGGGACGGGTGGGGGAGACCGCGGAGCAGGTGGGTGACCGCTTTCCCCTGTACGCCGATCCGGCCGACGGCCGGTGGACGACCACGGGACGCGGATCGTGGACGGGCGGCTTCTGGGCGGGACTGCTGTGGCTCCGGTCCGGCCTCACCGGAAGCGCCGAGGACCGTTCGGCGGCCGCCGCCGTCACCGGCCGGCTCGCCCCCTGGGCCGAGGCGGACACCGCGGCCCGCGGCCTCGTCCTCTGGTACGGGACGGCCCCGGCCATCGAGGACGCGACGGCGCGCGCCCTGCGGGAGCGGGCGGCGAAGGCAGCCCTCGGCGCCTTCGACCCGGAACTGGGCCTCGTCCCGTGGGGATCGGCCCTCGGCGGTGCGCGCCTACGGGCTCGTGCGGACGGTGTCCCCGGTCTCGTACCCCTGCTGGCCTCGGCGGGACCCGAGGGGCAGGCGGCGGCCGCCGGGCACCTCCACCGCCATCTGGACCTGTGCCTGCCCCGCGACGGCGCCGCGCGGCCGTCCCCGGCGTGGCGCCGGGACCCGACGCACGGCTGGCTGGCCGAAGCCGATCCCGCGCCCGGCTGGACCCGTGGTGAGGCGTGGCTCCTCCTGGCCGTCGCCGACGCGCTGCTCCTCGCGGAGGCCCAGCCGCCCCAGGAAGCCCCGCTGCTCGCAGACCCCCCGCTGCTCGCGGACGTCCCACTGCCCGCCGACGTCCCGCTGCCCGCGGACGCCCCGTCCTGGCGCGCGGACCGGCTGACCCGGGCGGCCGAACTCCTCCTCTCCGGCGGTGCGATGCTCGCCGGCCCCCCGGTCCCGCCCGCGGACGTCCGTCAGGCGGACGGCCCGCTCGACACCTCCGCCGCCGCCATCACCGCCGTCGCCCTCCTGAAGCTCGCGCTCGTCCCCGGAGCCGCGTGGTCGTCGGCGTGCGCGTCCCGGGCGGAGGCCGTGCTCCACCGGCTCGCGCACGAGCACCTCACCCCGCCGGGAGGGACCCGTCCGGCGGGGATGCTCCTCGACGGCTGCTACGACGCGCACAGCGGCACCGCCGTCCGCCACGAACTCGTCTGGGGCGACTTCTTCCTGGCCCTCGGGCTGGCGGAGCTCCTCGGCCGGGTGGACCTCAGGCGGGTGTGACGGGGGAGGCCCGACGGCTCCGCAGGACGCGCCGGGCGACGGAGGAGACGTGCTGCTCGTCCGGTCCGTCGAGGATCCGGGCCGTCCGCCCGGTACGGAACAGCGCCGGCAGGGGCGTGTCCGGGCCGAGCCCGGCCGCGCCGAAGACCTGGACGGCCCGGTCGGCGACGTCCTGCAGGGTGCGGGCCGCCGCCGTCTTCGCCAGACCGACCTCCACGTGGGCGTCGCGCCCGTCCGCGACCAGCGCCATCGCCTCGTACACGAGCGGGCGAGCCGTCCGCAGCGCCAGCAGGGCTTCGAAGACGTGCTGCTGGACGAGCTGGCGGTCGGCGAGCGGGCCCCGGGCGCCCCGGCGGGCCGCGGCGCGGTCACAGAGGAGGTCGAAGGCCCGCTGGGCCTGGCCGATCCACCGCAACGCCCGCAGTGTGCGCCCCAGTTGGAGGCGCTCGCCCGCGACCGTCAGAGCCTGTCCGAGGTCGCCGACGACATGATCCTCGGCGACCTCGACGCCGTCGAAGTCGATCTCGTACTGCCCGGTCGCGCCCAGGACCGGCAGCTCGCGCACGACCCGGAACCCGGGTGAACCGGTCGGCACGAGAAGCAGGGAGAGCCCGGTGCGGTCGCCTGCCGTTCCGCTCGTCCGGGCGAGCACGGTCACCAGGTCCGCGTGCCCTGCGTGCGACACGAACCACTTCCGGCCGGTCACACGCCGGCCGCCGCCCGGCAGTGGCTCCGCCCGGGTCGCCGTCAGCGCCGGTTCCGTACCGGGGGTGTCCGGCTCGGTCATCGCGTAACAGGTGCGGAGGTCGCCGGAGACCAGACCGGGGAGGTACTCCGAGCGCACCCGGGCCGAGCCGTGCCGGGCCAGCATGGTCACGTCGAGGAGCGAGGCCGACCCGAGCGCCGCCGGCCCGTGGTCGCTGGCGCCCTCCGCCTCGGCGACCGACGCGTACCCGCCCAAGGACAGTCCGCCGCCGCCCAGTTCGGCGGGAAGGGGAAGCGCCCACAGGCCGGCCTGCCGGGCCTCCTCGCGCAGCCGCTCACGCAGGTCCCCGGCGGGCGGCCCGCCGGCATCGAGCATCTGCTCCACGGGGAACACGCGGTCACGGACGAACGCGGAGACCCGCTTCCGCAGCAGATCGACATCCGGTACGTCATGATCCGTCACTGTTTCCTCCGTCTCGGGAACTCGGCAGAACGCGTGTCCGACTGCCTGCCCGTGGAAGTGGTCGGGCCCACGGGCCGCCCAGTTCCCGCCAGTTCCCGTGACCGTGACAGTCCCCGTGCGGCGGCCGGCGCCGCCGCGCCAGGAGAGGAGAGGCATGGCGTCATCAGTGACCGCGCGCACCGCGGTCCGTCGTCCGCTCGACACAGCCCGTCCGCTCGACGCACTGCGGTGCGACATCGGCGGCCCCGAGCCCCTGACCCGCGTCGTCTCCGACCACCTGCGACGACTCGGGGCGACGGTACGGGACGGTGGCCCGGGTGATGTCACCCTGGGCGGTGCCGAGTTCGCCCCTGTCACGGCCCGTACCGCCTGGGGGCCCGTCGGCTCCGGGATCGAGGACGAGGCCACCGCCCAGGCCGTCACCGGTGTCATGGCCGTCCACGGCCGACGCCACGGGGCCCCGCGCGGCCTCGCCGTCGACCCTCTCGCCACCGCCACCGGTGTGCTCACCGTCCAGGGCCTCCTCGCGGACCTCATCGGGCAGGCCCGGGGCGGCCCGCCGGCGCGCCCGCGGACGACGACCGCCGACCGGGCCGGGCTGCTCACCGTCTCCCAGTACCTCGCGGCAGCGGGTGCCGACGAACCGGAGGCCGTCCAACCCGCCCCGGGCGGACCGCCGTTCACCTCCGCCGACGGCGTCCTGTTCGAACTGGAGACGCTCGATCCGGAAGCCTGGGCGGCGTTCTGGCGCGCCCTGGAGACCCCCGCCGACGCGATACGGGCGGGCTGGCGACCCTTCCAGTTCCGGTACGCCACCGCCTGCGCGCCGTTTCCCGTCGTCCTCCACGAGGTGACCCGTCGGCACCCGTGGGAACGGATCCGGCAGGCCGCCGAGCGGTCCGGAGCCGAGGTGTGCCGGCTGTGGACGCTCGCCGAGCGCGCCGGCGAGGACGACGGCGCCGATCCGTGGACCCTGCGCACGCTCGGCCCGGACCGCCCGCGGACCGCCACGGCCCCCACGGGTCCCCCGGCTTCCACGGCCGGTGACACGGCCGTCACAGCCGTCACGGCGGACCGGCCGCTGGCCGGACTGACCGTCCTGGAGGCGGGCCGCCGGATCCAGGCCCCGCTCGCCGCGCACCTGTTGGGCCTGCTCGGCGCCCGCGTGATCCGGATCGAGCCCCCGGGCGGCGACCCGCTGAGAGGCATGCCGCCGGCCTGCGGCGGGATCTCCGCCCGCTGGCTCGCGCTCAACCGGGGCAAAGAGGCGGTGGAGATCGACATCAAGGCACCGGGGGACCGGACGCGACTGCGTGAACTCGTCGCCGAAGCCGACGTGTTCCTGCACAACTGGGCACCGGGCAAGGCGGCGGAGCTGGAACTCGACGCCGAGCACCTCGCCACCGTGAACCCCTCCCTCGTCCACACGTACACGGGCGGCTGGGCCGACCGGATCGACGACGCCCCCATGGGCACCGACTTCATGGTGCAGGCCAGGACCGGCGTGGGGGAGGCCGCCCACCCGGCCGGCGAACCGCCCGTGCCCTCCCTCATGACCCTCCTCGACGTCCTGGGCGGCCTCCACGGCACCGAGGCCGTCCTCGCGGGCCTGCTCCTGCGCGAGCGCACGGGGCACGGCGTACGGGTCGAATCCTCGCTGCTCGGCGCGGCCGACACCCTCCTCGCCCCCGCCCTGCGACGAGCCGCGACGGGCGCCGACCCCCGTCGCCCCGCCGGGTTCCGGCACCCGCTCCGGACCTCCGACGGCTGGATCGCGCCGAGCGACACCAGCGCGCCCGCGGCCGCGGCGCACGACGTCACGGGGATGTGCACCGAGGACGCCCTGGACCGACTGCGCGGCCACGGCCTGACCGCCACCGCCGTCACCACCGACCTGTCCGCCCTGCACCACGACCCGCGCCTGTCCGGCCCGATCGGCCGGGACGCGCACGGTGCCCCCGCCGTTCCCGACCCCTGGAGCCTCGCGTGACCGTCACCCTGAACGACCTGCTCCCCGCCGACCTCCGCCGTTCCTGGGTGGTGGACGGCACCTGCCCCGACCTCGACGTCTACAGCCTCTACCGGGCCAGACAGATCGCCGGTCTGCACCGCACCGCCGTGATCGACGCCAAGGGCACGCTCTGTTACACGGCCCTCGACCGCAAGTCCCGATGCCTGGCCGAGGGCCTCCGGGGGCTCGGCATCGGCGCCGGAGACGTCGTGGGCGTCCAGCTGCCCAACCACCGCGACGCCGTCGTCGCGGACCTGGCGCTCGCCGCTCTGGGCGCGATCGCCCTCCCCTTCCCGGTCGGACGCGGCGCGAGGGAGGCCGAGTGCCTGCTGCGCCGCGCGGAGGCCGTCGCGGTCATCGCCGCCGTGGAACACCGGGGACAGACCCACGCCGCCGACCTCCGGAGCCTCGCTCCGGCACTGCCGGCCCTGCGGCACGTCATCGCCGCCGGCCGCGGCCCCGCGCCCGACGGAACGATTCCGCTGTCCCGGCTGCTGCGTACCGACGCCTCCGGTTTCGTCCCGGCCCGCCCCGACCCCGACAGCGCCGCCCGCATCCTCGTCTCGTCCGGCTCCGAAGCCGAGCCGAAGATGGTGGCGTACTCCCACAACGCCCTGGCCGGAGGGCGCGGCAACTTCCTCGCCTCCCTCATGCCCGACGACACCCCGCCCCGCTGCCTCTTCCTGGTCCCCCTGGCCTCGGCCTTCGGCTCCAACGGCACGGCCGTCACCCTCGCCCGCCACGGCGGCACGCTCGTCCTGCTCGACCACTTCACGCCCGAGGCCGCCCTCGCCGCCGTACGGGAGCACCGGCCCACCCACATCCTCGGCGTGCCCACCATGATCCGCATGATGCTGGAGGCCTTGGAGCGGACGGACGAACCCCTGCCCGCCCCGACCGCGCTCGTCCTCGGCGGCGCGCCCCTCGACGAGGCGACCGCCGAGGCGGCGGCCGCCGCCTTCGGCTGCCCCGTCGTCAACCTGTACGGATCGGCCGACGGCGTCAACTGCCACACCGGGCTCCAGCACACCGTGCCGCCCACCGACCGTTCCGGAGTCGTCGTCGGCCGTCCCGATCCCCGGGTCGCCGAGATCCGCATCACCGATCCCGACACCCACGAGCCGCTGCCCGACGGGCGGATCGGCGAGATCGTCTCCCGCGGCCCCATGACCCCGCTCTGCTACGTGGGTTCACCCGAGCTCGACGCCCGCTACCGCACGCCCGACGGCTGGGTCAGGACCGGCGATCTCGGGTTCCTCGACCCCGAGGGCGTCCTCCACGTCGCCGGCCGCCTCAAGGACGTGGTGATACGCGGCGGCGCCAACATCAGCCCCGCCGAGGTCGAACGCGAACTCGTCTCCCACCCGCGGGTCCGGGACGCGGTCTGCGTGGGCGTGCCCGACCCGCTCATGGGCGAGCGGCTCGCGGCCTGTCTGGTCGCCAAGGGCCCGACAGCTCCGTCACTCGCCGAGCTGGGGGCGTACCTGGCCGAGCAGGGACTCGACCGGCACAAGCACCCCGAGCACCTCCTCGTCCTGCCCGAACTGCCGCTCACCGCCGCCGGAAAGCCCGACCGCGCCGCGCTGCGGACCCGGATCGCGCAGGACCGGGAGTCCCTGCTCGTCCAGGCGTGACGACAGGTCCCGCCGGGCGGATCGGGCGCGGCCCCGGACCTGATCCGCCGGACAGGCCGAAGGGGGAGGGCCGCACCGCGGCCCTCCCCCTTCGCTCCACCGTGCGGTCAGGGCGGTGGCGGTCAGGAACCGCTCATGGCCTTCTTCAACCGGTCCGCCGCGGTGCGGTACACCGCCAGCAGATCCAGGTCCTCGCCCGGGTAGTTCACCACCGTGACCTGCTTCGCGCCCGAGCCCGGCAGCACGGTGCCGGTCGACATGTGCGCGTTGTCGAGGACGAAGGCCGGCTTCTTCGCCGAGAGCGAGGCCAGTTGCGCGGGGGTGACCGGCTCGGGGCCGTACGTACCCACCGGCGTGGCGCCCGCGAGGCCGGCCGCCCAGGCCGTGAAGACCTGGGAGACGACCGTCGGGCTCTTGCCGTCCGGCCAGGCGGCCCTGAGCTCGCCGTTCAGCTTCGTGACCTCGTCGTCGAGACGGGTCTTCCACCGCGTGGCGGTGTCCTTCGTGCCGAACAGGGCGCCGAGCCGCTCGACTTCGGCTCCGGCCCTGGCCGGGTCGTTGTCGAGGTTCACCTCGACGAGCTTCGCCTTCGAGCCGGCCGCCTCCTTGATCTTCGCCGCGTACGGCTCGAACGGCGCGTACAGCACGAAGTCCGCCTTCGCGACGGCCGCCAGGTCGGACGGCTTCGGGTCGTAGTCCGGGGCGTGGTGCACGGACTGCGGCACGATCACCGTGACGTCCTCGGCCCCGGCGGCCTTGGCGAAGGCGCCCTCCCAGGTGGTCGTCGCGACCACCACCGGCTTGCCCCCCGCCTCCTTGGTGCCGGTGCCGGTGGCCGGCTTGTCCTCCCCGCACCCCGCGAGCAGCGGCAGCGCCGCACTCAGTGCGACGAGGGAAGCGAGACGGGCGGTACGGACGCGGGTGCGCGCCATGAGCTGGTTCTCCGTTCGGGAATGAGATGCGCGGCGAGGACGACAACCCCCGCCGTCAGGACGAGGACCGGTCCCGGAGGCCAGTCCAGCCACAGGGCCAGCAGGAACCCCGTGACGTTGACCGCGACGCCGATGCCGACCGCCCACAGCGTGATCGACGCCAGCGAGCGGCCCAGTCGGCGGGCCGCGAGCGCGGGCAGCAGGGTGAGCGCGTCGACCAGGAGCGCCCCGGTCAGCTTGATCGCACCGGCGACAGCGACCGCGACCAGGACGAGAAGAGCCGTGGTGAGAAAGCGGACCGGCACCCCCGAGCACTGGGCGAGCTCGCGGTCGTACAGCAGCAGCGCCACCTCACGGCGCCGCCACCAGAACAGTCCGGGTACGACCACGGCGAGCGCGCCGAGGACCACGAGGTCCGCCGTGCCGACCGAGAGGATCGACCCCCACAGCAGGGCGAAGGCCCCCGACGCGTTGACGCCGGAGACGGCGAGCACGAGCAGGGCGGCGGCGATGGCGAGACTCATCAGCAGACCCATCGCCCCCGACAGCCCCGCCGGTGTCCGGGCCAGCGGCGCGACCCCCGCCCCCGACAACGCGCACGCCACCAGCGCGCACACCATCGGATCGATCCCGGTCAGCAGCCCGACCGCGATGCCGAGCAGCGCCACGTGCATCATCGCGAACCGCACCGGCATGATGTCGAGGCCCACGATGACGACGCCGATCACCGGCAGGCCGACGGCCGCCAGGAGCAGCGCCACCCCCGCACGTCGGACCGGCACCAGCTCGAGCACGGCGCCGAGGTCGGCTGCCGCGAGCGCGCTCACCGCACCTCCCGCAGCCGCCCCGCGGCCATCTCCAGGACCCGGTCGCACCGGTCCGCCAGCGCCCGGTCATGGGTCACGACCACGAGCGTCACCGGCAGCTCGGTCAGCACGTCGGCCGCCTCCTCCTGACCCTCGAAGTCCAGGGCGGCGGTCGGCTCGTCGGCGAGCAGCACCTGGGCTCCCGCCGCGACACAGCCGATCGCCCGCGCCAGGTACATGCGCTGCAACTGCCCACCGGACAAGGTGCCCACGGGACGCGAGGCCAGTGCCCCGACCCCGAGCCGTCCGGCCGCCCGCACCGCCTCGCCGGGTGCCCCGCTGCTCGCGAGCAGCTCGTCGCCCCGCAGCGGGAACCGGCCGGCGGCGGGCTTCTGCGGGATCCAGGCGCACGAGCGGCGCCGCCACGCCCGGTCGGCGGCCGAGCGCGCGCCGCGCCCGCCGACCTCGATGGAGCCGCTCGTCTGCCGGTGCATTCCGAGGACCGCACGCAGCAGCGTCGTCTTCCCGGACCCGTTCGTCCCCGTGAGGGCGACCCGCTCGCCGGCGGCGATCTCCAGATCCACCCCCGCCACGGCCTCGGCGCGGCCGTGCCGACAGACGACCCCGCGCATGCGTATGTCCAGTCCGCCCATCCCGTGCCTCTCGCCGCTTCCGTGCCGGTGCGGTGGAGGAGTCGTACGGCGGAGCCGCCGAGTTCCCGAACGGCCGGCGGAACCGTCACCCGGACTCCTCGTCAGCCGCCCGGGCGTCCGCCGCCGGAGCGAACGGATCCAGCGGGGGGAACCGGCGCGGAGGGAGCTCGGTGTCGGCTGTCACACGTGCCGGCGCGGGGCGGACCGGCTGATGCGCCGCACGTGATCGCGATTGCCGGAGCCGCCCGCACCATTGCTGGTGCCCTGACCGAGGAGGCGGCGCGACGGGCGTTCGTGGGAGTCGATCCACTGGTACACCGACGACGGGAACGGAGGATTCACGGAGATCACGGTTCCGAAGCCGGATCTTCCCGAGATCCAGGCTCGGCGGGTGCGTTGATGAACGAGAAGGGGTGTTGTCCCATGGCGGACCATGAGGAGTTTCAGGATCCGGCGGCTGCGGTCGCGGAGCAGTGGAGGCGACTGCTGGAGGAGGGGGAGGGTTTCGTGGACCCGGCCATGGTGCGGGCGGCGTACGCCGAGCCCCGGCTCCGGGCCCTGTACCCCGGCGTCAGTCACGGCGTGATCTTCTTCAAGACGGACGCGGGCCCCGACGCCTCACCGGTGGGAGGGTACGTGTACAAGATGGAGGCCGGTGGGTTCTTGATCCGGGGCCCCCTGGGAGTGGCCACGTTCGGGGAGGCTTTCGCCCTCGTCGTGACGAGCCTCCCGGACGACGAGGGCCCGGCCGCCGGGTGAAGCCCGCGCGCGCCGACGGCACTCCGGACGATCTGTGAGGCGCGTCGGGCGCCCTGCGGCGGATCCACCCGGCGTGGCGTCCGGGATCCGCGCCCCGGGGCGGGACCGACCGGGGTGGTGGGCTACTTCAGCTCGATCTCGACGAACGCCAGCGCGGCGGTCCCCGCGTTGACGACCTCGTGTTCGCCGCCGGCCGGGCGGGCGTATGACTGGCCCGCCCGGAGCTCGGAGACGCCGACCGTGCCATCGGCGCCGATCACCCGCGTCCGCCCGTCGGTGACCGGGACGACGACGTAGTCGTACGCGTGGACGTGGCGGCCGGTGGACTGACCGGGTTCGAAGTCCCAGCGGGTCACACGGGTCCGGTCGTCCTCGTGCTGTATGTTCGCGCGGGCCGTGGTGGTCACGGGGGCGCTCCTTTCGGCGTCGTCGTCTCCGGGCGCCGGGGGAGCGGAGCCGTCGGCGCACCTGGGCGGCAGGTTAGCCGCCCAGGTGCGCTCCGGGCGAAACCGGATCGGGGTGGCATGGGTCCCGGCCGACGGGGCAGGCGGGAGTCGAGCGAGGGACACGCTCATGCCGGACGATCCACGGTTCCCCCCTTGCCGTGGGTCGGCGGCACCGCGCGCGGCCCGCACCCCTGTGGAGGTGCGGGCCGCACGCATGTCGCCCCGAGCCGCCCCGGGACGACGCCCGGGACGACGCCCTGGGACGA
Source organism: Streptomyces sp. NPDC029956 (assembly GCF_055574655.1). NCBI lineage: Bacteria > Bacillati > Actinomycetota > Actinomycetes > Kitasatosporales > Streptomycetaceae > Streptomyces > Streptomyces sp. NPDC029956. Next base: position 152,403 of record NZ_JBVHZJ010000013.1, read on the forward strand.
CGCCCTGGGACGATGCCCTGGGACGACGTTCCCCGGCGGGCCGGACCGTGGAGCGGCCTCTCCGAAGCCTCCGGGTTTGACGACGGGAAGAGCGGCAAGGCGAACAGGTGTGCAACGGAATCAGGGGACGGGCAGCCGGCCCGCGGAACCCACCCAGGAGGCGCTCATGTCGAACCCGACCCGAGTCCTCGTCCGTGTGGTTCCGTGCGCCGCGGCGGATCTCGTGGCACCGTTCCGCCCGCCTCGTCGCCCGACCCGGTCTCCAGTGACGCCGCCGTCGCGGCCGCCGGACGCCGCAGTTCCGTCCGAAGGCCCCAGTGCCTCGGGCCGGAGCGGGGAGAGCCGCACGTACGCTCCCGCCGTGACCCCCGACGCGCCGCGCGGACGGGACGGGCAGGAGGGGCAAGAGGGACAGGAGAGGCTGAAGTGACGGGCCGACGGCCCGGGCCCCGGCTACCACGGGCGGCCGGCCGGCGACTGCGGGCTGCGCCCCGGCGCGAACGGCGGCCGTACCACGCCCGACGGCCGGCCGCCCTCCGGCGCGGACGGTGGCAGCACCACGCGCCCCCGCGAACGGCCGGCACCCTGCGGGCCTGACTCCGCACCGTGCCGCGCCGGACGGAAGCCCCCGAGTTCGACGGGGGCTTCCGCCGCGCAGGCCCCGGCCGGTCGAGCCGCAGGCCCGCCGGGCTCCGAGACCCCGGCGCGCGCCCCGCACCGCCCCCGCGGCCCGCCGAGCCGCCCGCGCGGTGCGGGGTGTCAGCGCCGTCCGCATCCGACAGGGGCGGAGCGCCACCGGACCGGAGTGGTGCGGGCGCGCTCCCCCCGTGCTTCAGAGGAGGATCTTCATGGACGAACGAAACGGCGGTACGCCGGAGGGCGAGCCGAATGAGGCGCAGCGCGGCGCGAACCCCCGGGAGCCTGGCACCGGCACCGGCACCGGCACCGGCACCGGCAGCGGCACGGACGGTCGCGGCGAGACGGAGGAGGAGCGCGCGGACCGGCGCTGGCAGGAGCTCCTGCAGGAGATACGGGTCGCCCAGACCGGCGTCCAGATCCTCCTCGGCTTCCTCCTCACCGTGGCGTTCACCCCGCTCTTCCACGACCTGGAGCAGACCGACAGGACGATCTACCTGGTGACCGTCGTCCTCGGCTCGCTGTCGACGGGCGCGCTGATCGGCCCCGTCTCCTTCCACCGGATCGTGTCGGGGCGGCGGGTCAAGCCCCAGGCCGTCGTCTGGGCCTCCCGGCTCACCTTCACCGGCATCCTGCTGCTGCTCGCGACGCTGACAGCCGCCCTGTTCCTCATCCTGAGGGTGGCGACGCACGACCCGTACGTGCCCTGGCTGGTCTCCGGCGTCCTCGTCTGGTACCTGATCTGCTGGTTCGCCCTGCCCCTGTGGGTCCGCACCCACTACGCCGACGGAAGCTGACCGGAGAACGACCCGAGGAGCCCACGGGCCCGAGGAATCCAATGAGCCGACTGAGGGGCGGACCGCCGGATGGCGGGCCGCCCCTCAGTCCCGGACCAGGCCCCTCGTCCGCCGGATCACCGCTCAGCGCGCACCGGAGGGAAGGTTCTCCTTGATCTTGGCGATGGCGAAACCCCACCCCTGCGACACCGTCGGCCTGCCCGGCACGGCCACCTCCGCCGGATTGGTCAGCACGTCGAGGAGGACCGGGCCGGGAAGGGCGAGCGCCTTGCGTACGGCCTCGTCCAGCTCGCCCGGCGCGGTGACGCGGATGCCGGTCAGCCCGAGCGCCTCGGCCACCGCGGCGAAGTCGGGGTTGTCGAGCACCGTCCCGAACTCGGGAAGCCCCGCCTGCTCCTGCTCCAGCTTGACCATGCCGAGGCGGCGGTTGTCGAAGACGACGAGCTTGACCGGCAGCCGTTCGGAGCGGATGGTCATCAGGTCGCCGAGCAGCATGCCGAGGCCGCCGTCGCCGCAGAAGGCCACCACCTGCCGGTCCGGCGCCCACAGCTGCGCCCCGATGGCCTGGGGCATCGCGTTGGCCATGGAGCCGAGGTTGTACGAGCCGATCAGCCGGCGGGTGCCGCGCATCCGCACGAACCGCGAGAGCCACACGGTCGCCATCCCGGTGTCCGAGGTGAAGATCGCGTCGTCGGCGGCGTGGCGGTCGACGGCGGCCGCGAGGGCCTCGGGTCGGATGTCCGCGTCCCGGTTGTCGAACATGGCCCGCACCCGCCCCAGCAGCCGCTTGTCGTGGGCGGGGTCGGCGAGGTCCGCCTGGCCCTCCTGCCAGTCCGCGTACCGCTCACGGGCCTCGTCGAGGTGGGAGCGCGACGGGACGGGCGCCAGCAGCGGCAGCAGGGCCCGCAGCGTCGCACCCACGTCTCCGGCGAGTCCGACGTCCACGGGGACGCGGCGGCCGAGGTGCTCCTCGCGGGTGTCGATCTGCACGACCCGGCAGTCCTCCGGATACCAGTCCCGGTAGGGGAAGTCCGTCCCCAGCATGATCAGCGTGTCGCAGGCGTCCATGGCGTGGGCCGCGGCCGGGTTGCCGATGAGGCCGGTCTGGCCGACCTCGTACGGGTTGTCGTCCTCGAAGCCCTCCTTGCCCTTCAGGGTCAGCACCATCGGGGCCGAGAGGAGCTCGGCGGCGCGCAGCACCTCCTCGCGGGCCTCCCGGGCGCCGCGCCCGACCAGGAGGGTGACCCGTGAGCCCCGGGCGATCGCCTCGGCTGCCTCGGCGAGCGCCGGGTCGTCGGGACGCGTGACGGAGGGGCGCGGCAGCGCGAACCGCGTCGGCCGGTCCTCCTCGACCTCCCGGTCACCGAGGTCGCCGGGGACGGTGAGCACCGCCACGCCCCGCCCGGTCACGGCTGCCCGCACCGCCGACTCCAGCAGCCGGGGCATCTGGTCGGGGGAGGTCACGGTGGCCCGGTACACGGCCACGTCCCGGAAGAGGAGGTCGTTGTCGACCTCCTGGAAGTAGTCCCCGCCCATCTCCGACAGCGGCACCTGTCCGCAGATAGCCAGGACCGGCGCCCCGCTCTTGGCCGCGTCGTACAGTCCGTTGAGCAGGTGCACCGAGCCCGGGCCCACGGTGCCCATGCAGACGGCCGGCTCGCCGGAGAGCTGGGCGCGCGCCCCGGCGGCGAAGGCCGCCGCCTCCTCGTGGCGGAAGCCGGTCCAGTCGATGCCCTCGGTGGTCCGGATGGCGTCGGTGATCGGGTTGAGCGCGTCGCCGACCACGCCGAAGACGTGGCCGACACCGAGGTCCGCGAGGCCGTCGACGATCACCTGTGCGACGGTACGAGTCATGGTGTCTCCCTTCACTGTGGACGTCGACCGGTTCACCGAAGGGTGAACCGGTCCGGATGAGCTGCCTTCCAGTCGCCTGCCCACGCGTCCGGAACCGAAGCGGGCGACAGGAGCATGCCGGGTTCGAGCGGTTCGTACAGCTCGGCGTGGGATCGCACGGCGTCCGGTCCGACCCGGCGCAGGAGCATGCCGGGCCCCAGCTCCTCGGGGCCGCCGGCGCCCATGGCGGCCATGAGCTGCAGGGCGCTGCGGACGGTCGCCTCCTGGAAGCGGCGGACGCGGTGCGCCTTGTCCCCGACGTCGAGGGCGCGGGCGCGCCGGGGGTCCTGGGTGGCGACGCCGACGGGGCAGGTGTTGGTGTGACAGCGCTGGGCCTGGATGCACCCGAGCGCGAACATCATGGCCCGGGCGGAGTTGGTGTAGTCGGCGCCCTGGATCAGCCGCTTGACGATGTCGCCCCCGGTGGCGATCTTGCCGGAGGCGCCGATCCGGATCCGGTCGCGCAGCCCCGTGCCGACGAGGGCCCGGTGCACCGTGGTCAGGCCCTCGGTGAGGGGCAGGCCGACGGTGTCCGCGAACTCCAGCGGGGCGGCGCCCGTGCCGCCCTCCGCCCCGTCGACGACGATGAAGTCGGGCGTGAGGTCCTCCTCCAGCATCGCCTTGCAGACGGCGAGGAAGTCGCGGCGTGCTCCCACGCACAGCTTGAAGCCGACCGGTTTGCCGCCGGAGAGCTCCCGCATCCGGCCGAGGAAGCGCACCAGCTCCCGCGGGGTCCGGTAGACGCGGTGGTACGGCGGGGAGATCACCGTGCGGCCCTCGGGGACGCCGCGGACCGCGGCGATCTCCCGGCCGACCTTGGAGCCGGGCAGCACGCCTCCGATGCCGGGCTTCGCGCCCTGGCTGATCTTCAGCAGGACGCAGGCGACCTGGTCGAGGGCGGCCTTCTCGGCGAACCGCCGCGGGTCGAACCCGCCGTCCTCGGCACGACAGCCGAAGTACCCCGTCCCGATCTCCCAGACGAGGTCGCCGCCCGGGGCGAGATGGTGTTCCGATATCCCGCCCTCGCCGGTGTCGTGGGCGAAGCCGCCGCGCCGCGCGCCCTTGTTCAGGGCGCGGATCGCCCGCCCCGACAGGGAGCCGAAGCTCATCGCCGACACGTTGAGCAGGGCCATGTCGTAGGGCCGGGCGCAGGCGGGGCCTCCGATCCGGACCCGGGGCAGGTCGTCCGGCACCGGGCGCGGGGCCATGGAGGGGACCAGGTACTCGGTGCCGGTCCGGTCCAGCTCCAGCTCCGTGCCGAAGGGGTCCTCTGCGTCCGTCCCCTTCGCCCGCTCGTACACGATGGACCGGGTGTCCCGGTCGAAGGGCACGCCGTCGACGTTCCCTTCCACGAAGTACTGCTGCACCTCGGGGCGGATCGCCTCCATCGCGAACCGCAGGTGCCCGAGGAGCGGGTAGTTGCGCAGGATCGAGTGGCGCCGCTGGACGACGTCGTACGACGCGACCGCGGCGAGCAGGAGGGCGGGCCCGGCCGCGCACCACCACCACGGGGACACCAGGACGGCCGCGAGGCCGGTGCCGAGCGCGGCGAGGACGGGGCAGACCACGAGCAGTGACGTCACCATGGACGGCCGTCTGTCCCGGACGGCGGCGGTCATGTGCGCACGGGGGAAGCGGGCGGGGCGGGTCCGGCCGGACGCGGGCGGGGCGGTCGGGCCGGCCGCGGGCCCGCCAGGTTTAGCCTGCGGGAGTCCGGCCAGACGGTGCGCATGAGTGCTTCGGAGAAGAGCGAACGGAACCAGTTCCCCTGGACCGGCCCCTACGCCGTCCCGGACCACCCCGGTCCGACGCGGGTGGACGACCCCGACGTGGACGCGAGGTACGAGCCGGCGAACCTCGGGGAGTCGGGCGCTCTTCCGGCCCCGTTCGCCGAGAAGGCCCGCGCGGCGGCGTACCGGGCCCGCGGCGCCGGGAGCGAGCTGCGGGCCGCCGCGCGTGCCCACCCGACCGTGACGGCCGGTGCCGCCGCGGCCACGGCGGCCGCGCTCGCCCTCGCGTACGGGCGGGGACGTCGGGCCGGGAGCCTGGCCGCGCGGCGCGACCTCGGCCCACTGGCGCTGCTGCTCGCACGCCGCCGCTGAGCGGGCGGACCCTCCCGCCCCCCGGCCGGAGGCCGGCGCGCTCCGCACGCCGTCCGGCCGCTCCTGTTCCTGACCGTCACCCTTCCTTACGGAGGTCGATACGCATGGTCCCCCTGCTTCTCGTACTGCTGCTCGTCCTGCTCCTCTTCGGCGCCGGCTTCGCGGTCAAGGCGCTCTGGTGGATCGCCGTCATCGTGCTCGTCCTGTGGCTGCTGGGCTTCGTGGCCCGGCCGAAGGGCGGCACGGGCCGCTGGTACCGCTGGTAGGCAGCCGCCACGGCGTGACAGAGCCCGGCACCTCCGTCAGGGAGGGCCGGGCTCGGTCGTGTGCTCAGGCGCTCAGCGCCGAGTCGTCCTCGGGGCGCGCGCCGGGCAGTCGATGGCGGGCCGCGATCAGCGCCGCGTCCACGTCACGTGTGCCGGTGGAGACGCACAGCGTGTACGCGAGGTCGTCCATGCGGCGCCGTACCTCTTCGCCGCCGTTCTCCGCCCGGAGCACTTTGAGCGTCTCGTACTGCTCGATGAGATTGCGCAGGACCACGGGATGGGCCATCAACACGTACTGCTCCCCTCGTCGTCGGGGCGGGGACCGCCCGGTTCCACGCGCGTGTACCCCGTTCGCGAGGGCGTATGCCCGCCGCCCGGGGCCGGGGAGGGCGGGTTCAGGCCGTATGACCCGGCACCGCCCTCCTCTTGTCGATCACGGAGGGGTAGTGTCGTCATGATTGCCGTACGGCAACGATCGAGGCAGCCGGCGCCGTCCCGGGGGAGCGGACGTCCGGCACACGGCGCGGGCCGTACGGTCCGTGTGCGACAGGTTGGTGGGGAACGAGGATGGGGCATGTCTGAGATGACGATCGAGGGCTCCTCAGGCCCGGAGCACCCCGGACCGGCCGCAGTGGTCGAGCCTGAACTCCGCCAGCTCCTGGCCGGGCTCACGGCGGTGCGGGACGGCGACTTCGGCACCCGTCTGCCGGACGAGGCGGGCGGGCTGATGGGCGAGATCTCCCGGGTGTTCAACGGGATGGTCGACCAGCTGTCCCTGTTCACCTCCGAGGTGACGCGGGTGGCGCGGGAGGTCGGCACGGAGGGGACGCTCGGGGGGCAGGCCGCCGTGCCCGGCGTCTCCGGCACCTGGGCCGATCTGACCGACTCGGTGAACGCGATGGCCGGCAACCTCACCACCCAGGTCCGGGACATCGCCCATGTGGCCACGGCGGTCGCCAAGGGCGACCTGTCCCAGAAGATCGACGTGGACGCCCGCGGCGAGATCCTGGAGCTGAAGAACACCATCAACACGATGGTCGACCAGCTCTCCGCCTTCGCCGACGAGGTCACGCGCATGGCCCGTGACGTGGGCACCGAGGGCATCCTCGGGGGACAGGCCGACGTGAAGGGCGTCTCCGGCACCTGGCGTGACCTGACCGACTCCGTCAACTCGATGGCGGGGAACCTCACCGCGCAGGTGCGGGCGATCGCCCACGTCGCCACCGCCGTCGCGGGCGGGGACCTGTCGAAGAAGGTCGACGTGGACGCCCGGGGCGAGATCCTGGAGCTGAAGACGACCATCAACACGATGGTCGACCAGCTCTCGGCCTTCGCCGACGAGGTGACCCGGGTGGCCCGCGAGGTCGGCACCGAGGGCAACCTCGGCGGCCAGGCCACCGTCCGGGGCGCCTCGGGCACCTGGAAGGACCTGACCGACAACGTCAACGTGATGGCGTCCAACCTCACCGGGCAGGTGCGTTCGATCGCCCAGGTGGCCACCGCCGTGGCCCGCGGCGACCTGTCCCGCCGGATCACCGTGGAGGCCAAGGGCGAGGTGGCCGCCCTCGCCGACACCATCAACACCATGGTGGACACCCTGTCGGCCTTCGCCGACGAGGTGACCCGGGTCGCCCGCGAGGTCGGTACCGAGGGCAGGCTCGGCGGCCAGGCCCGGGTGCCGAACGTGGCCGGCACCTGGAAGGACCTCACCGACAACGTCAACTCCATGGCGAACAACCTGACCGGACAGGTCCGGAACATCGCCCAGGTCACCACCGCCGTCGCCAACGGAGACCTCTCCAAGAAGATCGACGTCGACGCCCGGGGCGAGATCCTGGAGCTGAAGACGACCATCAACACGATGGTCGACCAGCTGTCCGCGTTCGCGGCCGAGGTGACCCGGGTGGCCCGCGAGGTCGGCAGCGAGGGCCGGCTCGGCGGGCAGGCCGAGGTCGAGGGGGTCTCGGGGACCTGGAAGCGTTTGACCGAGAACGTCAACGAGCTGGCGGGCAACCTCACCCGGCAGGTCCGCGCCATCGCCGAGGTCGCGAGCGCCGTCGCCGAGGGCGACCTCACCCGCTCGATCACCGTCGAGGCGTCGGGCGAGGTGGCCGAGCTCAAGGACAACATCAACGCCATGGTCGGCTCACTGCGCGAGACGACACGGGCCAACCTGGAGCAGGACTGGCTCAAGTCCAGTCTGGCCCGGATGTCCGCGCTGATGCAGGGCCATCGCGACCTGGCCGTCGTCGCCGAACTCGTCATGGACGAGCTGACCCCGCTCGTCGCCGCCCAGTACGGCGCGTTCTACCTCGCGGAGGAAGGCGCGGCCGGCGTCGAGCTGGGCCTCGTCGGCTCCTACGGACGCCCCGCCGGCGACCAGGGCCGGGCCCGCTTCCGGCTGGGCGAGTCGCTCGTCGGACAGGCCGCCCGCAGCCGCCGCACCATCGCCGCCGAGAACGTACCCGGCGACTACGTCACGATCTCCTCGGGACTCGGCAGCACGGCCCGCGGCAGCCTCGTCGTGCTGCCGGTCGTCGTCGAGGAGCAGGTGCTCGGAGTCATCGAGCTGATGTCCTTCAGCCCCTTCACCTCCGTGCACCGGGACTTCCTGGAACAGCTCATGGAGACCGTCGGCGTCAACCTCAGCACCATCGTCGCCAACGCCCGCACCGACGAACTCCTCGACGAGTCCCAGCGGCTGGCCGGCGAACTCCGCTCGCGCACCGAGGAACTCCAGGTGCGACAGGAGGAACTCCAGCTCTCCAACGCCGAGCTGGAGGAGAAGGCGGCCCTGCTCGTCACGCAGAACCGCGACATCGAGGCCAAGAACCTCCAGATCGAGCAGGCCCGGCAGGAACTCGAGGACCGCGCCCAGCAGCTCGCCCTCGCCTCCACGTACAAGTCGGAGTTCCTGGCCAACATGAGCCACGAACTGCGCACCCCGCTCAACAGCCTGCTGATCCTGGCCCAGCTGCTGGCCCAGAACCCGACCCGCAACCTCACGGCCAAGCAGGTCGAGTACGCCGGCATCATCCACTCGGCCGGATCCGACCTGCTCCAGCTCATCAACGACATCCTCGACCTGTCCAAGGTGGAGGCCGGGAAGATGGACCTCAACCCGGAACGCGTACCCCTGCGCAGGCTCCTCGAATACGTCGAGGCCACCTTCCGCCCGCTCACCTCGCAGCAGAGCCTCGCCTTCGCGGTCTCCACCGCGGCCGGCGTCCCCGTCGACCTCGTCACCGACGACTCGCGGCTCCGGCAGGTGCTGCGCAACCTGCTGTCGAACGCGGTCAAGTTCACCGAGCACGGCAGCGTCGAGCTGCGCATCGAACCGGCCTCGGACGACGAGCTGCCCGTGTCCGTCCATCGCGGCGGCCCCGTCGTCGCCTTCCGCGTCACCGACACCGGCATCGGCATCGCCCCCGAGAACCTGGATGCCATCTTCGGAGCCTTCCAGCAGGCCGACGGGACCACCAACCGCAAGTACGGCGGAACCGGCCTGGGCCTCTCCATCAGCCGTGAGATCGCGTATCTGCTCGGCGGCGCCCTGACGGTCACGAGCGTCCCCGGCCAGGGCAGCACCTTCACCCTCTACCTCCCCGTCACCCGCACCGACTTCACCGAGCAGCCCGACCCCGCCGCCCTGCCGACGGCCCCCACCGCGGCGCTGTCCGTCCCGGCACCGGCCCGCAGCGGCGTGCTCTCCCTGCCCGGTGCTCCGGTCGCCCGGCCGACCAGGCGCCTCCTCGTGATCGAGGAGCGCCCGCGCGGGCTCCTCGGCGTCGTCGCCGAGAACGCCGTCACGCAGCTCGCGGCCGACGGCGGGCACACGGAACGGACGGACATCGAACTGATCGCGGTCGTCGGCCCGCAGGAGGCCGCCTCCGCGCTCGCCACCCGGCCGTTCCACTGCGTCGTGCTCGACGTCGACATGGCGGACGGCGACGCCCTGCGCTTCCTGGACGCCGTGGACGGCGACGAGGCGCTGCGTACCGTCCCCGTCCTCGCCCACAACAACCGCCGGCTCCCCGCCGACGAGGAGGGCGCCCTCCAGGACCTCGCACGCCGCCGCCCGCTGGAACTCCTCTCCAGCCTCGACGAGCTGCGCGAGCGGATCACCCTCCACCTGTCCGCCGAGCAGCCGGGCGACGTCGTGCCCCTGGTGCGCGGCGACCACCGGGCCCCCGCTCCCCGGACCATCGACACCACCCTGCGCGGCACGACCGTCCTCGCCGTCGACGACGACGCCCGCAACCTCTACGCCCTCAGCGGCATCCTCGAGCTGCACGGCATCACCGTGCTGCACGCCGAGAACGGGCGGAAGGGAATCGAGACGCTCCTGGGGAACCCGGCCGTCGCCCTCGTCCTGATGGACGTGATGATGCCGGAGATGGACGGCTACACAGCCACCGCGCGGATCAGGGAGCTGCCGCAGTACGCGGACCTCCCCGTGATCGCCGTCACCGCGAAGGCCATGCCCGGCGACCGGGAGAAGAGCCTCGCGGCCGGGGCCAGCGACTACGTCACCAAGCCCGTCGACGCCGACGAACTGATCGCCTGTGTCAGCCGCTGGCTCGACGGCGGGGCCACCTCGTGACCCTTCCCGCGGGAGCGCCCCGCCCTCCACGCCCGGCCGGGGAGCGCCGGACCGGCGCACCCCGCCTCCGTACGCACCGCGGCCCCGGGGCCGCCCCGACCGAGGAGGCGTCGACGTGAACGGCCCCCGCTTCCTGGGCGGAGACCCGTCCGCCGGCCTCCCCGAGGCAGGCACCGCCGTGTCCCCGACCCCCGACGGCACCGCCCCGTACCCCGCCGACGGCGCAGCGGTCGCCGCGGCCGAGGCGTCCGCCGGCGGCCGGCTGGCCGCCACGGTGGAACGGCTGCGCGGCGAGGTGCGCGCCGCGCACGCGGCGGCAGAGGGCCGCGCCCTGATCGAACTCGCCAAGGGCGTCATCGTCGAGCGCCTCGGCTGCGGCCCCGCCCAGGCGGCCCGCCAGCTCGCGGAGCTCGCCGACCAGGCCGGACTGTCCCGGCTCGAGCTGGCCGCGGACATCATCAACCAGGCGGCCCGGGACCGGATGGCCGAGGTCGCCGACGAGTTCGTGCGGACGGCCGTCGGCGAGCCGGACGCCCCCGCCGCCTCTGTCGCGGTGCGGTTGCGCACGGCGGAGAGCGCGGCGCTCAGCGCCGGCGACACCCAGGCCGTCGCCGAGTCGCTGCTCAGGCACGCCCTCGGACCCCTGGGCGCCGTCGCCGTGGCGATCTGGACCACCGACCCCGACACCTCGCTGAGCCTGCGCGGCCACGCAGGCTTCGGCCTCGACGAGGCGGCCCGCTGGCGCTACGTACCGCCGGGGGTGACCACCGCGGCCCGCCAGGCGCTCACCGGGCGTCGCACCGTCCGGTACGCCTCACTGGCGGCCGCGGGCATCCCCTCGATCGGAGGCGCCCGCCATCCCGACGGCGGCCGCGTCGTCGTCCCCGCCGGGACCGGCGGCCGCATCCACGGCGTACTGGAGATCTGCTGGGCCCGTCCGCTCGACCCCCTGCCGCAGGCCGTGGAGCGCCAGATCGAGGCCCTCGCCGAGCTCTGCGCCCACACCCTGGAGGCGCTGCCCGAGGCATCCCCCGGGGGCTTCCCCGTCGCCGGCGGGGACGGGGCGCCGGCGCTGGCCGAACTCTCCGACGGGCTGTACGACCCCGCCCTCGTCCTGACCCCTCACCTGGACGAGGCGGGGAAGCTCGTCGACTTCCGCATCCGGCACGCCAACGCGCACTTCCAGGACCCGGCCGGGCGGCCCCGCGGCTCCGTCGACGGGGTCCTGCTCCTGGAGGCGTACCCGGCGACCGCGGGCGGGAGCGAACTCTTCGACCGGATCGAGCGGGTCTACGCCACGGGCGAGCCGTTCCGCGCCCGCCGGGTCCGACTCACCGCCCTGGTGGACCAGGTGCCGCTCGCCTCGCTCGCCGACATCAGCATCAGCCGGTGCGGCGCGAGCGTCCTCCTCATCTGGCGCGTCGAGGACGAGTCGGCCCGCCTCGCCAGCCTCCTCCAGCACGCCCAGCGGCTCGGCCGGGTCGGCGCCTTCGAGGAGGACGTCGTCGCCGGGGAGATCACCTGGCACGGCCAGCTCTTCGAACTCTTCGGCCGCAGGCCGACGGAGCCGCCGGTCGCCCTGCGCGACCTCGCCGCGCACGCCCACCCCGACGACGCCGGCACCATCCGCCGCTTCCTCCAGAAGGTGCTGTACCAGCGGCGGGTGGGTTCCACCGCCTTCCGCATGCTCCGCCACGACGGCGTCACGCGGCACATCCGGGTGACCGCCGAACCCGCCCTGGGCACCGACGGCGGCCTCCAGGCCGTCCGGGGCGCCTACCAGGACATCTCGGCGCAGCACTGGACCGAGGTGGCCCTCACGGCCACCCGCGACCGGCTGGCGGCGACGGAGGAGGCGGTCGAGGAACGCAACCGGCTCACCCTCCAGCTCCAGCACGCCATCATGCCGCCGGCCAAGCCGCCGCTCGACGCGCCGGGACTCGACGTCGCCGTGCGCTACCGCCCCGCCGAGTCCGAGTCCCTGGTCGGCGGCGACTGGTACGACGCGGTCGTGCTGCCGTCCAAGAAGGTGCTCCTGTGCGTCGGGGACGTCGCGGGCCACGGAGTGGAGGCAGCCACCGGGATGGTGGTGCTGCGCAACGCGCTGCGCGGCCTCGCCGTCACGGGCGCGGGCCCGGGGCAACTGCTGTCCTGGCTCAACAGCGTCGCCCACCACCTCACCGCCCATGTCACGGCCACCGCCGTGTGCGGCATCTACGACCCCGGGACCCGCACGCTGCGCTGGGCCCGCGCGGGACACCTCCCGCCGGTGCTGGTCCGCGGGGACGAGGCGGTCGACCTGCCACTCCTGAGCGGGCTGCTGCTGGGGGCCCTCGCGGAGGCCGAGTACGAGGAGGCGGAGCTGCGGCTCGAAGCCGGCGACACGGTGCTGATGTACACCGACGGGCTCGTCGAGCGACGGGACACCGCCGTCCCGGACTCCGTCGCCCACCTGCTCACCGTCGCCCGGCAGCCGTCCGACAGCCTCGAACGCCGGCTGGACGAGCTGCTCGCGCGCAGCAGGTCGGACACGGACGACGACACGTGCGTGATCGGTGTCCAGGTCTCCTGACCACGCCCGTCCGCCCCACGACCGGCCCCACCCCCCATGGAAAGCAGGGAACATGTCCGAGCGAGAAGCGAACCTGGATGTCGACGTCGAGATCCGCGACGACCGCACGGCCGTGCTGACCGTGGGGGGCGAGCTGGACATGGAGACGGCCGGCCGGCTCGAGGACCGTCTGACGGAACAGTTCGGGCAGGGGAGGCGCCGGCTCGTGCTGGACCTGTCCGCCCTCTGCTTCATGGACTCCTCGGGGCTGAACCTCTTGATCAGAGCGGTGAACAGGGCGCGGGAGGCCGGGGGCGACCTGTATCTCGCCGCGCCGACCCCGGCCGTGCGACGCATCCTGGAGATCACCGGCGTGACGACCACGATCCCGCCGCACGACGGTGTGGCGGACGCGCTGGCCGCGGCCGGCGGCGCGAGATAGCGGACGGGCGGCCCGGCCCCCGTGCACGGGACCGGGCCCAGGGAAGAGGAAGAGGGAGAGGAAGACCGTGCACGAGATCGCCGAGATCGAGCAGGCGCTCCGCCGGGCGGCTCCGCACCAGCTCGTGGCCGTCGTCGAGGACGCCCTGAGGGAGCACCGCGGGGTGCGGCGGGTGGAACTCCGTCTGGCCGACTACGGCCTGCGGTCGCTCCAGCTCGTCGGACACGCCTCCGGGGCGGATCCGTCGGTCCCCATCCACGACAGCCCCCAGGGGCGCGCCTTCGGCGCCCAGGAGCCGCACGTCGTCCGGGACTCCGGGGCGCTCCGGCTCCACCTGCCCGTCACCGTCCGGGGGGACCGGCTCGGGGTCCTGACGGCCGAGCTGCCCCCGGAGGCCGACCTCGGGACGCTGCTTCCCGGACTCGCCCAGGTCTGCGAGGCGCTGGGCCACGAGATCCTGGTGGCCGAGCGCGACACGGATCTGTACGTCCTGGCCCGGCGTGCGACGCGGCTCACGCTCGCGGCGGAGATGCAGTGGCAGCTCCTGCCCGGCCGTTCCTGTTCCCGTCCCGAGTTCGCCCTCGCCGCCCATCTGGAGCCCGCCTACGCCATCTTCGGCGACAACTACGACTGGTCGGTCTCGGACGGCCGGCTGACCCTGACGGTCACCAACGGCATGGGGGAGGGCATCGAGGCCGCCCTGCTGACGAACCTCGCGATCAACGCGCTGCGCAACGCCCGCCGGGCCGGTCTCCCGCTGGTGGACCAGGCCGCGCTGGCCGACCAGGCCGTGTACGCCCAGTACCGGGGCGGGGCCTTCGTGTCCGTGCTGCTGCTCTGCTTCGACCTGGCCACGGGCGAGGTGGAGGCCGTGGACGCGGGTTCGCCCCGACTGTGGCGGCAGCGGGGGCAGACGGTGGAGCCCATCGGCTTCGAGGCGCAGCTGCCCCTCGGCATGTTCGAGGACACCGTGTACGTCACCGAGCGGTTCGCCGTGCGGCCGGGCGACCGGCTGCTGTTCGGCAGCGACGGCGTGTACGCCGCCGTCTCGCCCGCCGGGGAGAGCTACGGGGACCGGGCGCTGGCCCGCGCGCTGCGGGGGACGCGCCTGCTGCCGCCCACACACGTGCCGCAGGCGGTGCTCCGCGAACTCGCCGTCCACCACGGCGCCGGCGTGCTGGAGGACGACGCCCTGGTCGTCTGCCTCGACTGGCACGGCACCGTGTGAACAGTTGTCGTGTGGCAACTGTATCCTTGGGGCAACACCCGGCAGGGTGCCCGGAAGAACGCCGTCAAGGACGACCAGAGGTGGCCATGAGGACATGGGGTGCGCGCCCGGCCGGAGCCGGCTGCGCGCGGGGATCAGGCCGAACTGACGTCCTTCAGCGGCGTGCGCGCCGCTGACGAGGCGGCCGTTCCGCCCCCTCCCACGGCCTCGTGGAACCCGCTGAGCCCCCGCAGCAGCGCCTTGCGGCTCGTCGGCGACATGGCCGCGATGACCGCGAGCAGGGCCTCCTCGCGCTGGGCCCGCAGGTCCCGCAGGTACGCCTTCCCGTGCACGGTCAGGTGCAGCTCCAGCTGCCTCCGGCTCACCGGGCTTGGCAGCCGCTGCACGAAGCCCAGCGCCTCCAGCCGGTCGCACATGCGGCTCACCGAGGGCGGTGCGGAGCCGAGCAGTTCCCCCAGGGTGCGCAGGTTGATGCCCTCCTCGCGGTCCAGGCTGTACAACACACGCAGCTGACTCGCCGAGACCGGTGTCGACGACACCATGTCCCGGCCGCGTTCCCACAGCACCTCCAGCAGCTCGATGAGCTCCCGGGCGGCCTCGGCCGTCCGCTGCGGTTCCCGCGGCGACGGGGCGGGGTTGCTGTTCATGCCTGCCGACACTCCTCGGACGTCCGGGGCCGGGGGCATCGGCCTTGCGACGGACCGGTCATCTCCACATCTCTCCAGAAGGCGGTACGGATCAGGTGGATCGACACGTGACAGTGGAAGGCGCACTGCGCGGGGCGGCACCGCACCTCCTCCTGGACTCCCTCCGTACCAGTCTCGCGCACCTGTACGCCGCCACCTCCGCCGACCTGCTGCTCGTCGACTACGGATTCACGACCCTGCGCCCCGTGGAGCCCGTGCAGACACCTGCCGGGATGCTGCACGCGCCCGTGGACGAGGGCCCCGCCGGCCGCGTCCTGCGCACCCAGCAACCATATCTTTTCCGTGATGTCGGGCTCACGGCGACCGTTTACCTTCCCGTCACGGTCCGTGGCGACCGGTTCGGCGTCCTGGTCGTCGTCCTGCCCGCGCACCGGTCCACCCCGGAGACCACCGCCGGCCTCGCCCGGGTCGCCGAGACCCTCGGACACGCCCTGCGTGTCGCCGACCGTCACACCGACCTCTACCGTCGCACCCGCAGGACGCGCGCCCTCAGCGTCGCGGGGGAGATGCAGTGGGACACCCTGCCGGGCCGGGCCTGCACCGGACCGGCCTTCGACCTCCACGCCCACTGGGAGCCCGCCTACACCTCCGGAGGCCACCTCCTGGACTGGAGCACGACCGAACGGGACCTGCTGATCGTCGTCGCCGACGGCGCCGGGCCCGGCACACCCGCCGCCCTGGCGAGCACCCTCGCCCTGATGGCGATCCGCAACGCCCGGCGGGCCGGACTCGACCTGGTGACGCAGGCCAGCCTCACCGACCAGGCCCTCTACGGGCAGTACCGGGGGAAGCACCCGCTCGCGGCTCTGCTGCTCCGGCTCGACCTGACCACCGGCGAGGCCGAGGTGGTGGACGCCGGGTCGCCGACGCTCTGGCGCATCCGCTCCACCGTGACCGAGCGCATCGAACTCGACCGCCAACTGCCCCTGGGCATGTTCGAGGACACCGTCTACGCCACCCAGCGCCTGCGCCTCCTGCGCGGCGACCGCCTGGTCTTCGTCGCCCACGGGTCCGGGGAGCCGGGGGCCGGCGGGGAGCACGAGGAGCCGGACGGTCCCGTCGCCCGCGCCCTCGCCGACGGCGGCCGCCCGCAGGGCGCGGACGTCCCCCGGGCCGTCGTACGGGCGCTGCGCGGGGGATCGCATGGCGTGCCGGACGCCGTCCTCGTACTCTGTCTCGACTGGCACGGCCACGAGGCCGGCACACCGGACACGGGGCGGCACGGGGAGCTCGCGCCGACGCCGCCGAGGTCTCCTTGACGCACGGTCGGGGGTGCGATCCGAGGTGCGGGCGGTGTGGGAACCGTGAAGAGGGGAAAGGCGGGTACGAGGAGCCCAGCCGCCGACCCATCCGGACGAGGGGAGTACGAGCGCCATGACGGACGCGATCACCGCGGAGCGCGCGGTGCCGGAGCCTCTGCTGTCCGCGGGGGCCGTCTACGACGACGGTTCCGGCGGCGGGGCGATCGCGGCCGCCCGCGCCTTCACGGCCGACTTCCTCGCGGCCGCCCCGGCCGTGCTGCCCGGACCTGTCGGGGACGAGCGCGTCGAACTCGCACAGCTCGTGGTCAGCGAACTGGTCACCAACGCGATCCGTCACACGGCCGGCCCCTGCCGGCTCCACCTGGAACTGGGCCGGGACACCCTGGAGATCTCGGTCTTCGACCGGGAGGCCGCCGCCCCCGTGCCCCGCGGACACGACCCCCGCCGCATCGGTCAGCACGGCGTCGAGATCGTGGTCGCCGTCTGCGAGAGCCTCACGGTGGAGCCCGCCCCCGGAGGGAAGCGGGTCCGCGCCCGCCTCTCCCTCCGGTCGGAGTGACCCGACACGGCGAACCCGCAGGACGGGCGACCGCGCTGCCGCACCGGCACCGCACCGGCCCGCCGAAGCGCCGACCGCCTTTCGTGAAGCCCCTGTGCCGGAATCGTGGGGGTACTGCGCGGAAAGGCCGGATGCGTACGGGAACGGAGGGGTTCACTTGCTGTGCGGCGCCCGCTCCGCAAGGGTGAACGAACGAGCTGACGTCGAGTGGAAAGGTGGCGGGCCACCATACGCGGGCCACGCTTATGACTGTTTTCGAAGGAAAGTCCGGCCGGGAGACCCTGGCAGCCGCGGGCACCTCCTGGCTCGGGTCGCCGCACCCGGCCGTGGTGGCCGACCGCGAGGGCGGTGTCGTGGAGTTCAACGCCGCCGCGGCCGACCTCTTCCCACGGATGCGAATCGGCACGAGGCTCGACGAGGTCGTCCCGGGATGGCTCGCCGACGCCCACCGACGGCTCGCCCATCCGGCACGCACACCGGCCGCCGCGGCTCCGGTGCGGGCGGGGTCCGCCCCGCTGCGCGGCAGCCACGACGGCCGGCTCCTGAGAGCCCACCCCACCCGGTCCGGCCACGGCGACGTGGCATGGTGGCTGGTCGACGACTCCGACCTGACGGCCGCCCAGGACGCCCTGCGGACCGAACGGGAGCGCCACACGCTCCTGGCCGAGGCGTCCACACAGCTGCTGTCCTCGCTCAACCCCGACCGCTGCCTGGAGAAGGCGGCCCAGCTCGCCGCCGCCCACCTCGGCGACGCGGCCCTCGTGATCTCCCCACCCGTGCGGAACCGGTACACCGTGGTCACCGCCACGGGCGAGGGCTTCGAGCGGCGGCAGCTCACCCTCGACCCGATCCTCGTACCGGGTCTCGCCGAGGCACTGCAGGGCTTCCCGCCGGTGCCCGCCCGCTGGATCGACCCGGCCGAACTGCCCTCCTGGGCCGTGCCCGAGGACTTCGGAGGAACCCCCGGGTCCGTCGCCATCACCCCGCTGCCCGGCCACGGCGTGCCCGCGGGCGCCCTGATCCTCCTGCGGCGCAGCGGGCAACGGGCCTTCGACGCGTCCGAGGAACGCTTCGCCCGACTGTTCGCCGCCCGCGCCGGCGCCGCCCTGTCGGCCGCGCGCCTCTACGCGGAGCAGGCCCGCATCACCCGCGCGCTGATCGCCGAACTGCTCCCGCCGCAGCTCCACCACGTCGGCGGGGTCGACTTCGCAGGCGGCTACCGCACCTCCCAGGACGCCGAGCGGATCGGCGGCGACTTCTACGACGTGCACCCCGGCACCGAGGACGGCCAGGAGACGCTCGCCGTCCTCGGCGACGTGTGCGGCAAGGGGCTGGACGCCGCCGTGCTCACGGGCAGGATCCGCAGCACCGTGCAGGCCCTGCTGCCCCTCGCCGGCGACCACCAGGACGTCCTCCGGCTGCTCAACGGCGCCCTGCTGACCGCCAGGCACACCCGCTTCGCCACCCTGGTCCTGGCCTCGGTGCGACGGACGGGCGGCCAGGTGCGGCTCCGGCTCACCAGTGCCGGCCACCCCCTCCCGCTCGTCCTGCGCGCCACGGGCCAGGTGGAGGAGGCGGACACCGGCGGAACCCTGGTGGGCGCCCTCCCCGTCGTCACCAGCCGGTCGGCGACCGTACACCTGTCTCCCGGCGAGACCTGCCTGCTCTACACGGACGGGATCACGGAGGCCCGCGGCGGGCCGCTCGGCGAGGGCATGTTCGGCGAGGACCGGCTGCGCTCCGCGCTCGCCGAATGCGTGGGCCTCCCGGCCGAGGCCGTCGTCGAGCGCGTGCAGATGGTCGCCGGGGACTGGGTGGGCCGCGGCCCCCACGACGACATGGCGGTCGTCGCCATCACCGCGCCGCACACCACCCATCTGTCCGCGGTGAACGGCCACACCCGGGGCAGGTACACCGCATGAGCACACAGACGACGACCCCCTCTCCCCCCTCGACCGCCGACCTCGCCGCCGCCCGGCGACAGCTGTGGGCGGCACTGGAGGCGAGGGACGAGGCGGCGGCCGCCGAGGCCGTCCTCGGCGCCCACGACGCCGGGGTCCCGGTCGAGGACCTCCTGCTCGACGTGATCGGCCCCGTCCAGGCCCGGATCGGCGCGGAATGGGCCGCCGGCCGCATCGGCGTCGCCCAGGAGCACGCCGCGACGGCCATCCAGGACCGCGTCGTCGCCGCCCTCGCCCACCGCACCGCGGACGGGCCGAACCCCCGGCCGGAGACCGGGGCGACGCCCCGGCGCGTGACCGTCGCCTGCGTCGACGGCGAGTGGCACGCCCTGCCCGCCCGCCTCCTCGCCGAGGTCCTGCGCGGCCGGGGGTTCCTCGTCGACTACCTCGGGGCGCACGTCCCCACCCCCCACCTCGTCGCGCATCTGCACCAGACCGGCACGGACGTCGTCGCCCTCTCGTCCTCGCTGCCGGTCCGGCTCCCGACGGCCCACGCCGCCGTCACCGCCATCCAGGCCATCGGGCTTCCCGTCCTCGTCGGCGGAGCCGCCTTCGGACCCGACGGCCGGTACGCCCGCCTGCTGGGCGCCGACGGGTGGGCACCGGACGCCCGCGCCGCCGCCCGTCTCCTCGCCGCCGGCCCGCAGTGGCCCGGCACGGCCCGGCGGGCCCCCGCCGGCGATCTGCCCCATCTCGCCGACCAGGAGTACACCCTGGTCACACGCGCCCGGACCCAGCTGGTCCGCCAGGTCCTCCAGGGCCTCGAGGACGCGGTCCCGGCCATGGCCGCGTACACCGACAGACAGCGGGAACGGACCGCCGAGGACATCGCCCACATCGTCGACTTCCTCGGGGCGTCCCTCTACGCCGACGACGCCGAGCTGTTCACCGGCTTCGTCACCTGGACCGCCGGGATCCTCAAGGCCCGGGGCGTCCCGGGCGCCGCCCTGGTCGCCGCCCTCGACCTGCTCGCCGACGCCCAGCGCGACTTCCCCCGCGCACGCACGCACCTCGCCGCCGGGCGTCGCGCCCTCGTCCGCGTACCCGCCCCGTCGGCCCAAGGACCCCGTTCGTGAACACCCCCGACCGCACCTTCGCACTCAAGGCCGTCGCCGCACCCGACGGGGTGCTGTACGTGACGCTCGCCGGCGACCTGGCCTGGGACAGCGCCGACGAGCTGCTGGACGAGGCACGGGCCCGCCTCGACCCGGCCTCCGCCCCGACGGACCTCCGCGTCGACTGCGCCGGACTGACCCTGTGCGACTCGACGGGCCTCTCCGCCCTGCTGGCCCTCCACCGGCTCGCCGCGGCCGCCGGCGTCCGGCTGCACCTCGACCACAGACCGCCCTTCCTCGACCGACTGCTCCTGCTCACCGGCACGCACGAGCACCTGACGGGCCGGTCCGAGAGCGCCGGCCCCGACGGGGACACCCCGACCGGCGCGGCGAAGGACCCGCGTCCGGCCGGTCCCTAGCCGGGGCACGTCGCACACGTACAGCCGGGCCACCGGCAGGGGGGGAGGGACCGGGCCCTCGCGTCGGACTCGCAGAGCAAGGCACCGTCGAGAGAGGGATGTTGCCGACACCGATGAGCCACCACCGCCGAGACCGGTCAGTCGGTGCGATTCCCGTCCGGGCCCGTACAGCTCCGCCATAGGCTGGCGGCCTCGCGACGAGGGGAGAGAACGGTGAGTGAGCACGACCGGCCGGCGGCCGGCGGCACCGACGGGCGCGACGAGGCCGGTACGAGGGCGCCCGACGACCCTGCCCCCACCCCGCGCAAGGACGGCAACCACATCTCGGGCGGCCACTTCGGCAACGTCGTCATGGCGGACACGGTGCAGGGCGGTGTGACCTTCACCTACGGTGGCGGCGACACTCCGAGCGACTTGCAGGATCCGGTCATCGCCTCCGTGCAGCTGAGACCGGGCGGGACCCTCGCTGATCTGGTCGTGGATGCGGATCCGCCACGTGTGATGGTGCCCAGCGGCACGATTCACGTCATCACACTGGAGGCCAGGACGAACCGGGCCGTGGTCCTCGACGCCGCGCGCCCCGTCGTTCTGGCTCGCAGGCCACCGCGCCCCGCCTGTCTGCTGATCCGCATCGGGGCGAAGATCGAACCCCGCCGCTTCTTGACGGACTTCGACGTCCGGGTGCCGCAGATGCAGGCGCAGGGCGCGGACTTCCCGTTCTCCATCAGCGCCGCCGACGTGGAGCAGTTCTGGTTCGAGCCCATCGCCCGCACGCACGAGATCTCGTGGCAGCTGGAGCTCGACTGGACCTGCGCGGGCCGTCGGGGCACCACCGTCATCAACAACAACGGGGCACCGTTCGAGGTGTATCCCGTGGACGCGTTGTACGACGGCCGGGAGCCCTCGGTACTGAGTTCCGGCTGCAGCCTCCACCATGCGCGGGGGTGCCCGTCCCTTCTTCTCGAGGAGTCAGGGACTCCCACGTCCCTGTGGAGGTCGGCCACGTCGTCCTCGCTCCCGTCCTACCCTGCGGTGGGCGGGCCGCGAGCCTCTGACGCCGCGACCGCACCGCCGGACCGCTCCGAGGACGACGCCCCGGAGGATCTCCAAGGTCGCATCCTGGCTCTGCACGCCGGCCTTGCCGTCAGCGACCCAGAGCTTCCCGCCTCCTGGCCCGAGTACCGCACACTCGCCTCACTCGTAAGGATCCTGTGCAACCGCCCGGACTTCCGCAGCCACGAACCACAGGAGTTCAGGGCCCTGCTGGTACAGGTGCTGCGCTACCTGTACGTGTCCGGTCAGCACGAACCCGGCGCGGCCCTCGGCCGCACAGTCCGGGCAGCCTGGAACGAAGGGCTCGGGGAGGACCATCCGGACACCCTGGCGGTGGCCAACAGGCTCGCCGGGTGCCTGGTCGGCCTCGGGAAGTACGCCGAGGCAAGGGATGTGTTCGCGGACCTTCTCCCGCGCTGTGAGCGGGCGCTGGGCTGGGAGGATCCCCTGACCCTGACCGTCGCCGGCAACCTCTGCGCGTGCCTGTCCGCGCTCGGTGCTCACGAAGAGGCCCGGCGACAGTGCGAGGACGTGGTGCGGCGGAGCCGTCTCGCACTCGGCCCCGACGATCCCCGCACACTGCGCGCGTCAGCCAACCTGGCGATCTTCCTGCGGCGCCTCGACGATCATCGGACCGCCCTCGCCGTCCTGGAGGACACCCTGCTGCGGTACCGGCGGGTGCTGGGCGAGGACCATCCCGACACCCTGCACGCCAAGAGAGACCTCATCGATCTCCTTCGCGCGATGGGGGAGGACGACCGCGCCCAGGCCGTGGCGGGAGATCCACCGGCCGGCCCCTGAGCGGATGTCGAGCACGGGAAGCCGATAACCCGCCCTGCCGGCGGTGACGAGTCCGGCCTCACACGGCTCCATGTGGAGAAGAGATTGACGGCGCCATCCGTGGCGGCTTCCCGCCGAGAGCAGGGCCGGCAGACGGTGCGGCGCTTCCGCTGGTGGGGGGCGGGGTGAGCGGAGTCGTGGGGATCGGTCGGTTCCGACGGCCCTCCGCGCGCTCGGGTGCGTCGGCGGATCTTGGCCGTGGCCAGGACGGTCCCGGCGATCAGTACGGCGGTGGCGGCGAGTGCGGGGCCGCCGAGGGCCATGGCGTGCTGGAGCGAGGTTGCTGCGGCGTAGCCGGTTGAGGCTTCTACGCCGGCCCACAGGGGTGCGGAGAGCAGACTGTAGGGAGCGATGCGGCGGTAGGGGAGTCGGGTCGCGCCCGCCAGGTGCGGGGCCAGGGTGCGCATGACCGGGACGAATCGGAAGAGGAGGACGGCCTGCCCGCCGCGTGCGGCCATGAGGGCTTCGGCCCGGCGCCATGCGGCGGCGGGTACGCGGCGGCCCAGGCGGCCGGTCCGCAGGCGGCTGCCCAGGAGGTGCCCGGTGCGGTGGCCGAGGGCGTCCCCGGCCACGACCGCGCATGAGGCGGCAACGATGACCAGGGCCAGATTCAGGTCACCGGCGCGGGCCAGTGCGCCGGCGGCCAGCAGGAGGCTCAGGGTCGGGATGAACGCGCCGATCAGCAGGACGGACTCGGCCAGCACCGCGGCGGCCAGGATCGCGTATGCGGCCGGAGCGGGAACCTGGCTGATCAAGCTGGTCAGCGCGTTCACGGGCCCACTCCGATCATGGCCGCCGGGGCCGCCGTCCGGGCTGCCCGACGTACGGGGCGGCGCAGCTGCCAGACCTTCGCCGGGGGCAGGTTGCCCCACACGGTCCGACAGTCGGTGGCATATCGGCGCTGGTAGCCGGCGAGGACCTCCTCGACGTCACGGTGGCGACGGGTCTCGGCGCGGGTGGCGGTCATGGCGCGGGCGTAGCGGGTGCCCCGGTAGGCGAAGTAGGTGAGCGCGCCGCCGGGCTGAAGCAGCTCCATGTACCGATCCATGATCGTTTCGACCTGGGCGGGAGTGAAGTTGGTGAAGGGCAGCCCGGAGACGATCACGTCGTATCGGCGGTCGGTGTCGAGTTGTTCCACGAGGGCGTGGTGTACACGGACGCGTTCGCGACCGTCGGCCGACCGGGGGTGGTCATGGAGGAGGTGGCGCAGCTGGGCGGCGAAGCGGGCGTTGGCCTCGACGACGTCCAGGCGGCTGTTCGGCGAGAGGCGGGCGATCAGGGCACGGGTGACCGATCCGGTGCCTGCGCCCGCCTCCATGACGGTCAGAGGGCGTGGGCCGTGCTCGGCCACCGGGTCGGTGAGCGAGCGGCCCAGGGCCCTGCTGCTGGGGGCGATGGCTCCGGTGGCACGCAGATCACGGGCGGCTTCGAGGAGGAACATCCAGCCCTCGGCGTTGCGCTGCGCGAGGACACGGTCATGTGAGGTGGTCCAGTCGTCCATGCCTTCGACGCTACGAATGCCGACAGTTCTGCGAATCCGCCCTTGTGCGGCCCTCCCTCCCTACGAAAGTAGGTGGTCGCCATGGCAGAACGTCGGAGGAAGCGGGACGGCCGCACGCCTACGATTTACGGGTGAACCGGGAACAACGTCGGAAATGGGTCGCGTCCGGCCGGTACGGTCTGGTGGTGCTGCTGACTCTGGCAGCCGTGCAGAACGAGGCATTGAGCCGAGGCGGTCACTACCTCACGCTGGGCGGCGCGGCGGCCGTGGTGTGCGGAGTGCTTCTGCTGCTGCGGCGTGGCCACTGGCTGCTCGCCCCCGCTGCGACGACGGCAGCGGCGGGAGTGTGGGGGTGGCCCATGCTCCCGCTGTTGCTTCTCGCCCTGTTCGACCTCGCCGCCGACCGGCACACCCCGGCAGCCGTGACCTGTGCCGCCGCCGCACTGACCGGTAACGCACTCTTTCATCCGACGGTCTCCCTGTGGAGGCCGCAGCAGTACGGAGCCAGCCTGTTTCTGCTGCTGGCCGTCACAGGGGGCCTGTGGATCGGCAACCGGCGACGCTTGGTGCAAGCGCTGAACACACAGGTCGAACACCTGAGGATCGAAAGGGAACTGCGAGAGCAGACGGCACGCTTCGCCGAACGGTCCGCGATCGCCGCCGAGATGCATGACGTGCTCGCCCACCGGCTCAGCCTGATCGCCCTGCACACCGGCGTCCTGGCCACCAGGAAGGACACCCTGCCCGCTCCCGTCGTCGAACGCCTGGCCATGCTGCGCACTGCATCCATCGACGCCCTGACCGACCTGCGTGATGTGCTGGGCGCCTTGCGCACCACCGATGAGCGGCTCGTGACCGACCGGCCCGCACCGGTCCTGCGCGACGTCGAAGAGATGATCGAGCAGGCACGGGCGGCCGGGCAGGTCATCGACACGGCCATCGAGGGCAGGCCCGAGCGGGCCCCTGCCGCCCATCGGCTCGCTGTCTACCGCCTGGCCCAGGAAGCCCTGACCAACACCCGCAAACACGCCCCTGACGCACCCGTCCGCGTCCGCATCGACTACGGGCCGCCCGCCACGCTCATCGAGGTCACCAACCCCCCTGCCACTGGTGTCCACGACGTCCGGTCGGTGCCCTCGGGGTTCGGCCTCGTCGGTCTGCGCGAGCGGGTCGAAGCACTCGGCGGGCATCTGACCGCCGGGCCCGGCGACGCCGGCTCCTGGCGGCTGGCCGCCCGCATCCCTCACCCCGCTGCCGAACAGAACGGTCTCCGCACGTGATCCGCGCCATGGTCGTCGACGACGACGCTCTCGTACGCCTCGGTCTGACCGACCTCCTCGACGGCGACGAGGGCATCGAAGTCGTCGCCCAGGCCACCGACGGCCTGCACGCCGTCGAACAGGCCACCGCTCACCACGTCGACGTCGCCCTCGTCGACGTTCGCATGCCCCGCATGGACGGCATCACCGCCACCGCTCGACTGCGCGCACTTCCGCACCCGCCGAAGGTCATCACCCTGACCACCTTCGACCTCGACGAATACGTCTACGGCGCGCTGGCCGCGGGCGCCGACGGCTTCCTCCTCAAGGACACCGATCCCGCCGAGATCCTGCGCGCCGTCCATCTCGTCGCCGCCGGGTCCGCCATGCTCCATCCCGCCGCCGCCCGCCGCCTCATCGACCGCTATCACCACACCAACCGCGCCGGGACCGCGCAGGCCCGGAACCGGATCGGCCTTCTCACCCCGCGTGAGACGGACGTCCTGGCGCTGCTGGCCGAGGGGGCCACCAACGCCGACATCGCGAACGCGCTCGGTATGCGGGAGAGCACCGTCAAATCCCACGTCAGCCGCATCCTGGCCACCCTGGACGTCACCAACCGGGTCCAGGCCGCGCTCCTGGCCCGCGACGCCGGCCTCACCCCCTGAGTCCACCGCGGCGCTGCCCGCGACGCCGACGACGAGTCGGCGGTGCGCAGCGCCGACACGTAACGCAAGGTCCAGATGATGTATTGAAATGTATATCTGTAATGCCTGATACTGCTGGCACGGATGCCGCTGTGGCGTCCTCCTGTGAGGGTTTGTGCGAAGGGGCGAATGTGGATTCCGTACGCAAGGAGCACGACCTGATCGGCGAGAGATGCGTTCCGGGGCACGTCTACTACGGCGTGCACACTCTTCGGGCCGTTGAGAACTTCCCGCTCACCGGCGTAGCGCTGTCCGCCCATCCCGAGCTCGTGATCGCCCTCGCCGAGGTGAAGGAGGCAGCCGCTCTCGCCCACGGTGAACTCGGCACCCTGCCGCGGGAGCGGGTCGAAGCGATCGTCGCGGCGTGCGGAGAAGTCCGCGAAGGGCGTCTGCACGACCACTTCGTGGTGGATGTGTTCCAGGGCGGTGCGGGCACCTCGTCGAACATGAACGCCAACGAGGTGATCGCGAACCGGGCGCTGGAGCTGCTCGGTCACGAGCGCGGCGCCTACGCCCATCTGCACCCCAACGACGACGTCAATCGCTCCCAGAGCACCAACGACGTGTACCCGACAGCGGCCAAGCTCGCGATGTACGCCGCCGCAGGACGTCTGTTGGACGCGATGAGCGCCCTCGCCCATGCCTTCACCGAACGCGGGGGTGCGTTCGCCAAGATCGTGAAGCTCGGCAGGACGCAACTTCAGGACGCCGTACCGATGACTCTGGGCCAGGAGTTCGACGCGTTCGCCCTCACGGTGCGCGATGACGCGTCGCTCGTCACGCGGGCCTCTTCCGCGCTGCTCGAAGTCAATCTCGGCGGAACCGCCATCGGAACCGGCCTGAATGCCGACGCCGGGTTCGCGCAGCGTGCCGTGGCGCATCTGGCGACCATCACGTCGGCCCCGGTCCGCTCGGCCCGCCAGCCCGTCGAGAGCACCCAGGGGGTGGGGGGATTCATTCAGCTCTCCAGCTCCCTGAAGCAGTTCGCCCTGCGCCTGTCGAAGATCTGCAACGACCTCAGGCTGTTGTGCTCCGGGCCGAGGGCCGGCCTGGGGGAGCTTCGCCTGCCGGCGCTGCAGGCAGGGTCGAGCATCATGCCGGGCAAGGTGAACCCCGTCGTTCCCGAGGCGGTCAACCAGGTGTGCTTCGACGTCGTCGGGGCTGACGCCGCGGTGTCGGCGGCGGCCCAGGCGGGGCAGCTCCAGCTGAACGCCTTCGAGCCTTTGATGGTCCACCACCTCCTGAACTCGATGAACCGTCTGGAGGCGGCCTGCCGCGTCCTGGCCGAGCGGTGCGTACAGGGGATCGAGGCGAACGAGGACCGTCTCCGCGAATCGGTGGACAGGTCGGCGGGCCTCGCCACGGCGCTGAATCCGGTCATCGGATATCAGCGTGCGACCGAGCTGGCGCGCCAATGCATGGACACGGGGCTGTCCGTGCGCACGTTGGCCGCCAGGGGCGGACTGCTCACGGAGGAGGAGCTGGACGCGCGGCTCGACCCCTGGAAGCTCGCCCATCCGCAGTAGGCCGAGAAGGACCCGGGCCGGGGGTGCCGGGGCGGGTCCGCGAGCGGGGGCGGCCGGGTCTTCACGCCGGACATCGGTCGAAGATCCGGCGCTCTCGTCAGCTCTTGGTCAGGGTGCAGGTGTACGTGGCGGTCCCGCTGCCGTCGTAAGCCTCCACATCGACGTAGTACGTGCCGGTCCCGGAGGCGGTTCGGGTGAAGGTGAGGGTTTCGTCGGTGCCGGCGCCGTCGTTGACGGAGCGTTCCAGGGTGCTGCCGGCCGCATCGAGGAGGTAGACGTCGGCGTCGTACGCGGCAGGGACGGCGCAGTTCAGGGTGGCGGTCTGGCCGGCGGCCAGACCGACCTTGAAGTAGTCGCGGTCGCTGGTGGACTTCATGCTTCCGGTCAGGGTGCCGGGGGAGGGCAGGGCGGTGGCGTCGTCGGCCGTGTCACGGGTGTCGTTCGGCTCGCTCTCGGTGAGTGCGGTGCCGCCGCTCTGGCCTCCGCAGTCGGTCACCGGAGTGCCGTTGTAGAGGTTGGCGTCGGTCACCCCGTTGGTGACGCTGCGCAGGTAGTAGCCGCAGGTGGGCCGGTTCTTGAAGTCGAACGTGCCGCCCGGCGTCAGGCGCCAGATCTTGAAGCCGGAGTACGTCAGGGGCTTGCGGTCGACGGCCTGCTCGGGCTGGTGGTCGGCGAGGACCACATAGGCGTCCTTGCCGTACTGGGTGGCCATGCCGTTGCGGTCGATGAACAGCGACCCGCCACCCTCCTCGACGCCGACACCCCAGGCGGCGCCTCCTGTCGTGAGGCCGTCCTTCACCGAGCGGGCGAGGAACGCCATCGTGCGGCCCATGCGGTCGCGGGTCACGAAGTGGGAGTCGTTGACGACGCCGCCGTAGTTCGCCCACTGGAACATGCCGGTGGTGAAGCTGATGTAGCGGTCATAGGGGTTGGCGAGCGCTTCGGCGCTGGTGACGCTGCCGTTGCAGGCGTCGTAGACGACGGGGCTGTTGATGTGGTGGCCGGCGCTTCCGCCGCCGGAGCCGCCGCCCTTGGCGACGACGGATTCGACGGACGCCTCGAGCGCCGTTCCCTTCCAGGCCGTGTACCTGCACTGGTCGCCGCCGGCGAAGTAGACGAACTCGGCGTTGCGGACGTCGGTGTTGACCTGGCTGTTGTTGCCGTCGGTGGCTGCGGTGAGCGTCCACGTCGTGCACGAGTTCACGCCGGTCAGACCCATGACGGTGTCGCACTCGGGGGTCCTGCTCCCCGAAGTGGGTGCCGATCCGGAGAGAACGACGACATCGATGCTGCCGGTGCCCCCGCGGATGTCGTCGATGGCCCGGGTCATGGAGGCCGCGACGACGCCGCCGGCGCCGTTCATCGTGAACGCGGGGCCGTTCCACGAGGCGCGACTCGCGTCGGAGGTGCTGCCCAGCCTGATCCTGTCCGCAGCCGCGTGGGCGGGCTGCTGGATCGTCATGGCTGCGGTCACCGCGATCAGGGCGACCGCGAGCGGTGCGGTCTTGTGTGAGAGACGTGAGGTCATCGGGGCTCCAGTAAGAGGGATGCGTGCAGCGCCGCAGACGGACGCCGTCAGGGTGACGGCGTCCGACGCGGCTCATCGGGTTGGTAGCGGAACTTACAAGCCATTCGTCAGAACGGAAAGATGTAAGGCCGCAGGAACTCCTCTCGCCCCGAAGAGGTCGCGGAATATGCGGTCAGAATGGCGCTAAACCCCTCGTGTGAGTATCAGGATGCCGCGTTACGTGAACGTAACGTGAGATACATCTAGCCAGGATCCTGATCCATATGTAACTTCTCTGCTGTGGCCGGCGGCCAGAACTCGCCGGCGAAGAATCCTCGAGAGGATCCACCCCGATGAACACGCGTCTCGCCCACCGGGCAGCGGCCGCCGCCGTGGCGACCACAGCGCTCATGTCCCTCTCCGCATGCGGGGGCGACGACTCCGCCCCCAAGGCAGCCGGCAAGGTCTCCGTCGCCGGTGTGGAGATCGAGAAGGACCAGTCCCTGCACGACATGCTGCCCGAGGAGATCAAGAAGGCCGGCAGGGTCAGGGTGGCCACCGATGTTCCCTACCCGCCCTTCGAGATGTTCGTGAAGGAGGGCGGGAGCGAGCTGACCGGTCTGGACCATGACCTGGGACAGGCGCTGGGCGGCAAGCTCGGTGTGGCCTTCGTCTTCACGCCTCAGAAGTTCGACGGCATCGTCCCGGCCATCCAGGCCGGGAAGTTCGACGTGGCGATGTCGGCCATCACCGACAACAGGGACCGCCAGAAGGTCGTGGACTTCGTCGACTACTCGCAGTCCGGATCGGGCATCCTCGTCCCGGAGGGCAACCCGGCAAAGATCACCACGCTGGACACGCTGTGCGGACAGAAGGTCGCGGTGCAGGCCGCGACCAACCAGCTCGACCTGTTGAAGGGCCATCAAGCGGTCTGCGCGAAGGCGGGCAAGGGGAAGATCGACATCCAGACCTTCCCCAAGGACTCCGACGCACAGCTCGCCCTGCGCTCCGGCAAGGCCGTCGCCCAGGTCCTCACCAAGCCCGCCGCCGGCTGGGTCGCCAAGACCGCCGACGACGGCAAGGCCTTCGACCTCGTCAACGACCCCGAGGCGCCCGGCGGCTACAACGCCTCGCCCAACGGCATAGCCGTCAGCAAAGAGCTGCCCGAGCTGACCGACGCGATCCTCAAGGCCCTCCAGGCCCTCCTCGACGACGGCACCGTCGCTGCGATCTACAACGAGTACGGCGTCGCGTCGATCGCCGTGCCCAAGGCCACCAAGAACGCGGCGGTGGACTAGAGATGAGCGACACCAAGGCACCCACCGTGACCATCCCCAAGAGTGATCCGCACGCCCAGGACCTCGAAGTCGTCCCCCTCCGCAACTACGGGCGCTGGATCGCCGCGGCCGTGGCGCTGCTGGCCCTGGTCGGGCTGATCGGCTCCCTCGCCAAGAACGACAACCTGCGCTGGGACGTCGTCGGCCACTACCTCTTCGCCGACCTCATCTTCGACGGACTCGCCACCACCCTCTGGCTTACCGCGGCCGCCATGGCCCTGGGCCTGGGCCTCGGAACGCTGATCGCCGTCATGAGGCTGTCCTCCAGTCCCGTCCTCTACGGCCTGGCCACCGCGTTCGTCTGGTTCTTCCGCGGCACCCCACTGCTCGTGCAGATCATTTTCTGGGGTTACGCGGCCGCCCTCTACCAGTACGTGAAGGTCGGCGTCCCGTTCACCGAGATCACGTTCTTCCAGGCAGAGACCAACTCCCTCCTCACCCCCGCGATCGCGGCCCTGCTGGCTCTGGGCCTCAACGAGGCCGCCTACGCCTCGGAGATCGTGCGCGCCGGCATCCAGTCCGTCGACCCTGGCCAGACCGAAGCCGCGCACTCGCTCGGCATGCGCCCCGCACTCACCATGCGACGGATCGTCCTGCCCCAGGCCATGCGCGTCATCATCCCGCCGATGGGCAACGAGACCATCAACATGCTCAAGATGACCGCCCTCGTCTCGGTCATCTCCGCCCACGACCTCATGTCGAACATCCAGGACGTCTACGCCCAGAACTACCAGGTCATCCCCATGCTGGTCGTCGCCAGCCTCTGGTACCTCGCGCTCGTCACCCTGCTCAGCGTTCCCCAGGCATGGCTGGAACGCCGGTACGGACGCGGCACGACCAGGGCGGGGTACGTCTCTCCGTTCCGGCGCATGCTCGGCGGAGCCGTGGAGCGGATCGGCAAGAACAGCAAGGAGGAGAGCCGATGAGCACTCCCATGGTGCGCGCCCAAGGCGTGCGCAAGCACTTCGGCAGGCTCGAGGTGCTCAAGGGCATCGACCTCACCGTCGAACGCGGCCAGGTCTGCTGTCTCCTGGGACCCTCCGGTTCCGGCAAGTCCACCTTCCTGCGCTGCATCAACCACCTGGAGAAGGTCGACGGCGGCAAGCTCGCCGTCGACGGGGAACCGGTCGGATACCGGCAGCACGGCAACAGGCTGCACGAGCTGCGCGAGCGGGAGGTCGCCGAACACCGCCGGGACATCGGCATGGTCTTCCAGCGGTTCAACCTCTTTCCGCACATGACGGCCCTGGAGAACGTCATGGAAGCCCCCGTCAGGGTCGGCGCCGTCGCCAGGAGCTCCGCCCGCGAGCACGCCCTGAGCCTCCTCGAACAGGTCGGCCTGGCGGACAGGGCCCGCCACTATCCCGCCCAGCTGTCCGGCGGACAGCAGCAGCGCGTCGCCATCGCCCGCGCCCTCGCGATGAAGCCCAAGCTGATGCTCTTCGACGAGCCGACCTCCGCGCTGGACCCCGAGCTCGTGGGCGACGTCCTGGACGTCATGCGGCAGCTCGCCGCGGACGGCATGACCATGGTCGTCGTCACCCACGAGATCGGCTTCGCCCGCGAGGTCGGCGACACCGCCGTCTTCATGGACGAAGGCATCGTCGTCGAAGCGGGCGACCCCCGCCGGGTACTCGTCGACCCGGAACAGGACCGCACCCGCGCCTTCCTGTCCAAGGTCCTGTGAGCGCCCCGGTCCGCCGGCAGGAGTCGGCCACCGAACTCCTCGGCCTGGCCCGCGCCCACCGCGCCCAATACCTGCGCGATCTCGAGACGCTCGTCTCCATCGACTCGGGGTCCTACAGCGCCGCAGGGGTCAACAAGGTCGCCGACTGGGTGCAGCGGCGCCTGGACCGCCTCGGATTCGACGTCGCACGTGTCAGCTTCCCGTCCGAAGCAGGACACCGGTCCGGCGACGCGCTGATCGGCCGCAAGCGCGGCACGCTCCCCGAATCCGAAGGCGGACGCAGGATCATCCTCGCAGGCCACATGGACACCGTCTTCGAGGACGGAACCGCCGCCGCGCGCCCCTTCCGGACGATCGGCTCCCTTGCCCACGGGCCCGGGGTGAGCGACGACAAGGGAGGCCTGCTGGCAGGCCTCACCGCCCTGGAGGTCCTCGCCGAGCACGGCACCGAGGCGTACGACGAGCTGGTCTTCCTCGCCACGCCCGACGAGGAGATCGGTTCACCGGCAAGCCGCGGCCTCATCGAGCGCACCGCCCAGGGCATGCACTACGGTCTCGGCCTCGAATGCGCCCGGGAGAACGGCGACCTCGTCATCGCCCGCAAAGGCGTCGCCGACTTCCGCCTCACCGTCACCGGGAGAGCGGCGCACGCCGGCATCGAACCCGAGCGCGGAGCCAACGCCGCTCTCGCCGCCGCGCACCTGATCGTCGCCCTGCACGCACTCAACGGCCACTGGGACGACGTCACCCTCAACGTGGGTGTGGTCCGGGCCGGTACGCGCGCCAACATCGTCTGCCCGGAAGCCGAACTGCGCGTCGAGGTGCGAGCGGCCACCACGGCCGACGTCCGGCGCGTCAGGCGGGCCATCCAGGAGGCCGCGGACCACCCCGCTGTGCCCGGCACCGGCGTCGTCGTCGAGCAGCTCGATCTCTGCCCGCCGATGGAGGACACCGCCGCCTCGCGCCGCATGCTCGACAAGGCCCGGCAGGCGGCACGCACGGTCGGCGTGGAACTCGGCGCCACGGCCACGGGCGGAGTCGGGGACGCCAACCTCATCGCCGGAACGGGAGTGCCGGTCCTGGACGGGCTCGGGCCCATCGGGGGCGCCGACCACACCCCCCAGGAATGGCTCGACATCTCCAGCGTCCCCCAGCGCGTCGCCGTGCTCGCCGCGCTCGTCGCATCCCTCGGCGACGCCCGAAATCCCTGACCCCCCTTCTGGTCGGACGAACCCCGGAGGCGTCTCGAACGCCCCGCCCGTGCCTCTTCACCCGCCCCGCAGAACTGTGCCGCACCCGCCCGCGCAGAACCGGCACCGGTACGCGGGCGAGGGGCTCGGTCCGTCCGCCATCCGATCCACGGAGGCATTCATGCGCGCATCCTCAGGTTCCGCACGCCGCACTGTTCTCATGTGCGGCGTCACCCTCACCCTCCTCGCCACGGCTCCCGTCGCCCAGGCCGATCCCGAACGGCCCGGCCACAAGGCAGGCTCACTCGTCCTGATCGGCGGAGGGCTGAAGGAGAGCAACTCCCCGGTCTACGGCGAGATCATCCGGCGCGCCGGCGGCCCCGCCGCCCGCATCGGGGTCATCACCGCGGCCTCCGTGCCCGAGAGTCAGGACCCCGACGCCGGCGACCCGGAACGGTGCAGCAACTCCGCGTGCAACGGCGCCTACTACGCCGACCTGTTCACGCGGCACGGCGCCGCCGTTGCCGAGTGGGTGCCGCTCGACGTCGACCACGTGTCGAACGCCGACTCCGACGCCGTCGTCGCCCAGGTCAACTCCATGACCGGCTTCTTCTTCGGCGGCGGTGACCAGTACCGCTACATCACCACCCTGCTGCGCGGCGACGAGCACACCGACTCCAAGGTCCTCGCGGCCATCCGCGCCAAGCTCGCCCAAGGAGCGGTGATCTCCGGTTCCTCCGCCGGCGCCCAGATCGTCTCCGGCCCCGACATGGTCAGCGGCGGCGAGTCCTACGAGGGCCTGCGGGACGGCAGCGCCCCCGGCTACTTCGAGGACCCCACCCGGCTCGGATACATCCCCCGGGGCGGCTTCGGATTCCTCACCTCCGGACTCGTCGACACCCACACCGGAGCCTACGGACGGGAGGGCAGGGCGTACCGCCTGGCCGCAGACACCGGCCACGACCGCGTCTACGCGCTCGAGGAGAACACCGCCCTGATCGTCGACGACCCCGGCAGCCGGCGCGAGCGGATGACGGTCCTCGGCCCCAACGGCGTCGCCGTCCTGGACCTGCGTGCCGCCCGTACCCGCACGGGACCCGCCGGCTGGAGCATGCGCAGGGCCCGCTACACGTACCTCACCCAGGCGGACCGGTACCACCCGCACACCTGGACGGCCTACCCCGCTGCGGACAAGCGGCGCCTGCGCCCCGTCGGCACGAGCCCTGTTCCCGCCAACGACGACGTCTTCTTCTCCGCGTCCAATCCCGACGGCACGCCCTACTCGTTCCGCACCACCGCGCGTGCCCTCGCATCGACCCGGGCACAGAGGACCGCGACCGCCACCACCTTCGGGACCGACCCCCGCTTCACCGTCACCTTCACCAAGGCCGGCGGCTTCAGTGCCTGGACCGAAGACGGTGCCGTGCCGCAGACGCTCGTCGATCTGCAGATCGACA
This sequence comes from Streptomyces sp. NPDC029956, assembly GCF_055574655.1. Classification (NCBI taxonomy): domain Bacteria; kingdom Bacillati; phylum Actinomycetota; class Actinomycetes; order Kitasatosporales; family Streptomycetaceae; genus Streptomyces; species Streptomyces sp. NPDC029956. Next base: position 186,948 of record NZ_JBVHZJ010000013.1, read on the forward strand.
TCGCACCACGATGACCACCCCGGCAGGGCCGGCCCCCACGTGCCGCCCCTCCCTCGGCTCTGCCACCCGGTCCTGAGGACCTCGGCTCACACGGAGGGCCCCCATGACGACCAGCCTCCTCGCCGACGACATCCGTCACAGACTCGGCACGCTCACCCCGGCGGAACGCAAGGTCGCCCGCGTCCTGCTCGTCGCCTATCCCTCGGCGGGATTCGAGACCGTCGCCACCGTCGCCGAACGGGCGGGCGTCAGTGCTCCGACCGTCCTGCGCTTCGTCGGCCGCCTGGGATACCACGGATTTCCGGACTTCCAGGCAGCTCTCCGCGACGAGCTCGACGAACGCAACGCCTCCCCGATCCATCTCTACGAAACAGCGGACGATGCGGCCCTCCGGCAGTCCCCGGGCGGCCTGATGGCCCGCAGTGCGAAACTGTTCGGCAACGCCCTGGCTCAGACGCTCACCGAGCTGGCGCCCCACGATCTCCAGACCGCCGTCTCGCTTCTCTCCGACCGCAAGCGCCGCATCGTCCTTGCCGGAGGCCGGTTCACCCACGTCCTGGCCCAGTACCTCGGGCTGCACCTGATGCAGCTCCGGGGCGACGTCCGCTTCCTGCCCGACCGGGACGTCGAGCGCACAGCGGCACTCAACGCCTTCGGCAGGCGTGACGTCCTCGTGGTCTTCGACTACCGGCGCTACGAGAACGACAAGCAAGCCATGGCGCAACTCACTCAGGAACGCGGCGGCAAGGTGATCGTCTTCACCGACGTGTGGCTGTCACCGACCAGCGCTCACGCGGAAGTCGTGCTTCCCAGCCGTGTCGACACTCCCTCTCCCTACGACAGCCTCGTCCCCACGCTCGCCGTCGTGGAGACCGTGGTCGCCGGTGTCGTCGCCACTCTCGGCGACGACGCCCACCGGCACATGAAGCAGAGCGAGGAGACCGCCTGCCGCACAGGTCTCGTGTGACGTCCGGCAGCAGGCCGTCAGCCGCACAGCACCGGCAGGCAGGTGTCCCCGAGCGGCGCCTGTCCGAATCAGAGCAGGCCGGCGCGGCGGGCCACGCTCTCAGCGCGCTTCATCCTCTCGTGTCCCTCGTTTCCGACCTGGTCGAGCACGGCGGCGACCAATGACTCGATGAGGGCCAGCGCCGGCGTGAGACTGTCGTACGGGGAGTCGGACGTCACCTGGGTGATGAGAACGACGTCGGCATGAGCGGCGGCCGGCGAGAGCCACGGATCCGTGAACACGATGACCTTCCCGCCACGTTCGCGGGCCAACTCGGCGATGACGGTCTTGTCCACCTCGTAGCGCCGGTAGTCGAAGAGCACGGTGACGTCGCGACGAGTGAGCTGGGTGAGGAAAGAAGCCCGCTCCACATCCCTGTCGGGCAGGAAGTCCACTTGATCACGGAACTGCGTGAGATGCAGACCCAGGTACTGGGCCAGCAGATGCGTGAACCTTCCGCCGGCCACGTGAACCCGGCGCCGCGGATCGCTCAGGAGACGCACCGCGTCGCTGAACTCCTGCGGAGCCACCTCCTTGAAGGTCTGGGCCACGGCCTGCTGGAGGAGCGCCGAGCGTTCTTCGAGCCGTGGGCCGGACACCTCTTCCGAACGTTCCGGCACGCTGCGCCGCTGAGACGATTCGGCGGTCTCGTACAAGGTGATGGGGGAAGCGGTACGCGCGTCGAGTTCGGACCGCAGAGCGGCCTGGAGGTCGGGGAAACCCTTGTAACCCAGACGGGACGCGCAGCGCAGCACCGTGGGAGCGGAGACCGAGGCACGCTCCGCGATCGTGGCCACCGTCTCGAAGACCGCTGCCGGATACCCGGCCAGCAAGACCCGCGCGACCTTGCGTTCGGCCGGGCTGAGATCTCCCAGCCGGTTGCGGATCTCATCGGCCAGCGTGAGACTCATGATTTTCCTCTCTGCGGCGGACAGATCGCTGCCGTCCGTCTCCGTCTTCGGTGGTGACGTGGCGCACATCCCAGCTGGGTCAAAGAATCTGGACGTACAGACGACGCATTCCCTTCCCCTAAATGTATCGCCTGTTACGTGTGAGGTGCAGAGGTCTGGAGCGGCTCACGGCGGGGATCCGGGCCGGCGTAGGCAGAGATGTCGCTTCCGCCCGTCTTGGCCGGTCTGACCGATGGGCGTGGGGCCGGACATGTGCCTTCCCTGCTCGCAGCACATGTCCGGCACGAAGGCCGCTTCCGCGTACGTCGGACACCGAACCGACTGATCACGTACGACGCGTCGTTCGGCGGTGCACGTGGAAGGTCACGTCAGGGGAACGTGGCACCCCAGGTGGCCGGCCCGACCACGCCGTCCACACTCAGACCTCTGCTCGACTGGAAACCGCGGCACGCGGTGTCGGAGCCCGGGCCGTACTGGCCGTCCACGGTGAGGGAGTAGCCGTGCGCGCTGTTCATCCGGTATTGCCAGGTCGCCACGCTCGCGTGGACGGTGGCCGGGGGCTGGCGGAAACTGACCCCGGGGTAGGGCAGTGGACCGCCACCAGGGTTGACATCACCGCTGAGGACCCGGGCGTACAGTTCGCCCGGGCAGCCGGTCGGATGGTGGTCGCGATGGCCGGTGAGGGCCTGCGCGGCGCCGCCCGACACCCGTAGGCGGTTGATCCCGTACCGGATGGCGTCGATCAGCCCGGCCGTGATGACGTCGTAGCTGCTGCCGGCGCCACCCGTCAGCGCACAGACCGCGTACCAGTCGTCATTGCCCTGCGTGGTGCCCTGCGCGGCGGTGCGAACGTTCTCGCCGCGCCCTTGGAAGAGGTAGCCGTGGACGCAGGCGAGATGGCTGTAGGCGATGTCCGACCAGCCGTTGGAATCCATGTGGAAGTTCTGAATCCCCCTCACCTGAGCGGCACAGTCGGCGTGGTCGGCCTCGGCCACCTTCACGGCATCGACGTGATGGACGACCACACCGCCCTGTTCCGGTGTGATGTTGCCGCTGACACTCCTGGGTGCTCGGGCGCCCCACTGGGCGCGGGTGACGAACGTGGCCATCAGCTTCGCCCTCCACGATCCGCGGCGCAGCCGACGGCGGCGTTCAACGGTTCGGCGTGCGCGTTCCGGGCGGCATCGGAGCCGTAGACCGCGCCGGGGTCGCGGGGGTTCGTCACGACGGAGTGCCGGGGTTCCCCTGGCGGAAGGGGGGTGGAGGCATGCGCGGTTCCCGCATGAACGACGGGCAGTGCGAGCGCACTGCCGACTGCCGCCAGCAGTACGACGCGACGAGAGGCTTCTTGGGTCAACAGTCCTCCAGGTGAGGTGAGCCGGGCGTGATTGCTCGGGTGCGGGAGCCGTGCGCGGGAGGACACGGAAGGGCCACCGGGCACGTAGGGTGCGGGCGGTCAGCAGCCGCCGCAGTTGTAGAAGGTCACGTCCCAGTGGTTGCCCTCGTCCGCGTAGACGTTGCCCGCTCCGGACTTCCACTGCGGGGCGC
>NZ_JBVHZJ010000014.1:0-150122 GCF_055574655.1 Streptomyces sp. NPDC029956
GGCTGCACACCTACAATCACCACCGCGGACACACCGCACTCGCAGGCAAACCACCCGCCAGCCGCGTCCACAACCTCACTGGGCAATACACCTAGTGCTCGGGGCCGTTCCCGCCCGAGGTGGGGAGGACGACCCGGACGCCGAACTCGTAGGTGCCGGTCGCCCCCGCGATCCCGATGAACAGCAGGGCGAAGTGCTCCTGGCCCCGTGCCGTCGCGATCCCGCCCAGGTCGAGCAGCGCGTCGTCCGACCAGCCGAGGTCGCCGACCAGACCGCGCACCACCTTCTTCGCCTCCGCGTCCTCGCCGGAGAGGAACACCGTGGCCGGGCCCGCCAGGGAGTCAGGCGCGATCATCACCTTCCGGTCGACGGTGCAGAGCGTCTTCACCACCCGTGTCTCCGGGAAGGCCTGCTGGATCTCCTCGCCCAGGCTGACGCCGGGATGCGAGAGCGATCCGTCCTCCAGGAAGCCCACCCCGACGTCAAGAACGATCTTGTCGGCGAGCGCCTCCGTGCCGATCGTGCGCAGCAGCGCGACGGAGTCCGTGCCCGGGGTGGCGTTCACCAGGACCTCCGCGTGCGCCGCCGCTCCCGCCGAGCTGTCGACCCGTAATCCCGACGCGGTGAGTTCCTTCAGCCCCGCGAGGAGTCCAGGGTCCTCCGGCCGACGTGATCCGAGGACCACGTCGTGGCCGGCCCGCGCCCACGCCGAGGCGAGTGCCTGTCCTACATTTCCTGTACCGAGAATTCCGATTCGCATGAACGCCATCCTTGCGCCGCCGCCCCCGTGCGCACCTCGGCCTGAGGACCCCACCCGTGTCCGCCCCTCGTCCTAGGCCGAATCGACGACCGACCGGACCGACCGGGCCGAGGCGACGGCCGGTCCGACGACAGACCGGGTGCCCGGGCTGAGATGATCGGAGGTATGGCCACCTCGTCGATCTCAGCCCCGACACCGGGAACCACCACCCTCGCCACGGAGCGGCTCCTGCTGCGCCCCGTACGCGCCGGCGACGTCCCGGCGGTCACCCGGCTGTGGACGGACCCCGAGGTCAGGCGTCATCTGGGCGGGCCGGTCACCGAGCAGGTCGTACGGATCCGGCAGCGGCGGGTCGTCGGGGCGCCCGGTGTGTACACGGTGGTGCGGACGGCCGACGAGGTCCTGCTCGGTCTGGTCACGGTGGAGCCCGCGGCACGGGATGGGGAGACGGAGGTCTCGTACCAGTTCCTGCCCGAGCACTGGGGGCACGGCTACGCGCGCGAGGCCGTCGCCGCCGTCGTCGAGGCCACGCTCCTCGGCACCCCGAGCGTGGTCGCGCTGACCCAGGAGGCGAACCAGCGCTCCCGGCGGCTCCTGGAGGCCGTCGGCATGACCCACGTCTCCTCGTTCGTCGAGTACGACGCCCACCAGGTCCTCTACCGCCGCAGCCGCTGACCGCCCGGGCCCCCCGGAGCTCACCGGGTGCGTGTCACCGGACCTTCTCGCCCGCCGCCAGCTTCGCCACCATGCGCTCGAGGCGCTGCGCGCGGCCCTTCTCGGTGCGGGCCTGCCACAGCCGCATGATCACCAGGTACTGATCGGTCTTCCCGAGCCCTTCGAAGAAGGCCCGCGCCTCCTCGTCGGCCGCCAGAGCCGCCGCGAGGTCGTCGGGTACGGTCGCCTCCGCCTGCGACGGGTACGCGGACTCCCACCGGCCGTCCGCCTGCGCGGCCCGCACCTCGGCGAGGCCCGGCTCACGCATCCGGCCCGCCGAGGTGAGCACCGCGACCTTGCGGACGTTCACCTGCGACCAGAGGCTCCGGGACCGCCGCGGCGTGTACTTCTGGAAGTAGTAGGCCCCGTCCCCGCCCTTGCGCTGTCCGTCGATCCAGCCGAAGCACAGCATGCAGTCGAGGATCTCCGGATTCGTCAGCGACTCGCCCCCCTTGCCCTTCTTGGCGATCCTCAGCCAGACCCCGGGCCGGTCGGCATGGTGACTCTCCAGCCACGCCTCCAGCTCCTCGGTCCGCGTGACGGTCATCAGCTCGAGTCCCTCGTACTGCCCTTCGTGCTGCCCTTCGCGCTGCTCCACCGGAGCGGTCCCCCTGTCGTCGCACTGCCCTCGCGGCCCGCTTCGGCCGTCGTCGGCCGTCGTCGGTCGTCGTCGTTCCGCGTCGAACGTCGCTCCCGGACGTCGTACGGGAGCGCTCGTGACCACGATATGACTCCGCACCGCGCTCGCCCGGGTCCCCGCCCCCGGTGCGGCACGGGGCCCGTACCATCTGACCCATGTCCTTCCTGGTGATCGGCGAGTGCGTCGCGGACATCGTCCGCGCCCCGGCCGGTTCCGACGCCGCCGACCGCGTCCACCCGGGCGGCAGCCCCGCCAACGTCGCCTACGGCCTGGGGCGGCTCGGCAGGGACGTCACCCTGCTCACCCAACTCGCCGACGACCCCACCGGCCGGCTCGTCGAGGCCCATCTCAAGGGCGCGGGCGTACGGGTGGAGGTCCGCGACGTGCCCGACCGCACCCCGTCGGCGGTCGTCGGTCTCGACGCACGAGGTCAGGCCTCGTACACCTTCGACATCGCCTGGACGTTGAGGGGCGGGGCGCCGGCCGACCTGGCGCCCCGCCATGTGCACATCGGTTCGATCGCCGCCGTCACCGCGCCCGGCGCGGCCGCCGTCCTCGCCGAGACCGAACGGCTGCGGGAGCGTGCCACCGTCAGCTACGACCCCAACGTGCGGCCCGGGCTGATGGGGGAGCACGGTTCGGCCGTGACCCGTGTCGAGCGCTGTGTCGCCCTCAGTGACCTGGTCAAGGCGAGCGACGAGGACCTGGCCTGGTTGTACCCGGGCGAGGACCCGCGTACGGTCGCCGCCCGGTGGCTCGCCCTCGGTCCGGCCCTCGTCCTCGTCACCCTGGGAGCGGCCGGTTCGTTCGCCGTCACCCGCCGTCGCACGGTCGCCGCCGAGGCGCCGCCGGTCACCGTCGCCGACACGGTCGGCGCGGGCGACGCCTTCATGTCCGCCGTCCTCGACACACTCGCCGGATGCCGGCGGGACGCCCTGGACACACTCGGCGCCGTGCACCTCGCGGAGCTCCTGGGGAGGGCGAGCGCGGCAGCGGCCGTCACCGTCTCCCGGGCCGGCGCCCGGCCGCCCGACCGCGCCGAGCTCGACGCCGCCCGCGAGACGCTCGCCCTCAGATCCGTGCGTGCGTGGTGATGTCCGAGGCGAACTGCTCGACCATCTCCGGTGTGACCGTCGGCCGGCACTCGCCGATGGCGGCCAGATAGTCGGCGGTGCTCGCCCCGGGGACCGGACCGTCGCCGCCCCGCGCGCCGACGGCGAGCAGGTCCCGCTCGAAGGAGGCCTGGGCCGCGATCCGGGCCGCGTGCTCGATGTCGGCCGGGGTGAACAGGTCGCTCGCCAGGACCAGTTCGTCGATGTCGACGTCCGTCCTGCCGTCGGTGTACCGGGCCCAGATCGCCGCGCGCGCGGCCTTGTCCGGCGTACCGATGGGGATGAGGTAGTCGAAGCGACCGGGCCGCAGGAACGCCGGGTCCAGTGAGCGGATCGAGTTGGTGGCGCAGACGAGCAGCCGCTCGTCCCGCTCCCTGAACCCCGGTATCAGCTTGAGGAGTTCGTTCGTCACCCCGTGCATGCCACCGGGCTGCGCGGGCTCCGAGCGTACCGGCGCGATCTCCTCGACCTCGTCGATGAAGACGAGCACCCGCTCCAGCTCCGCGATCCGGGCGAACGCGGACCGCAGGGCGGCGGCGAGGTTCCCCTCGTCGGCGAGGCGGGACGGCAGGATCTCCACGAACGGCCAGCCGAGCCGTGAGGCGATCCCGCGCGCGAACGTGGTCTTGCCGGTGCCCGGCGGACCGAACAGGCAGACCGCGCGCGGCGGCCGCACCCCGTGCCGGCCGGCCCGCTCCGGCTCGGCGAGCGGCAGCACCACCCGACGCTCGATCAGGTCCTTCTCCCGTTCCATGCCGGCGACCTTGGCCCACAGGTCGCCGGGCAGGAGCCGACCGCCGAGATCGTCGAGGAGCCCGGCGGCAGGACCGTGCAGGGGCTCCACCTTCTCGAAGTACGCGACGGCGGGCTGCCGTGTGTACCCGGCGTTGAGGAGGCCCTCGCCGAGGAGGTCCTCCTCCGGCAGGACGTACGCGATCCGCCCGACCCGGGCCGCCACCAGCCGCCGCTCCAGCTCCACGAGGAGCGCGCTGGCGAGACCGCGGCCGCGCCAGGCCGAGGAGATCGCGATCCGCATGACCCACGCCCGCTCGCCGGAGACGGAGGCGAGCGCGGCGCCGATGGGGACACCCTGGTGGACGGCCACCACGGCGGGCTGGCGGGTGGTCAGCGCGCCGATGCACTCGGCCAGCGAGAACACGGACTCCTGACCGAGCTCCGCGGTCGTGTCGATCAGATGGACGACGGCGGCGAGATCGCTCTCGCGGTAGTCGTGGATGTGCCAGTTCACCGGTGGTACCGCCCCTCGTTGGTGCCGTTGCGGTGAGGCTAGGCGGGGCCTTCGGTCCCGGTCGTGCGCCATCCTGCACAAGGCGGCGCGGGCGAACGCGCCGTGGCGTCTCTATGCGGCACCGTGCCGCGCGAGGACGTGACCGGTCGGCACGCGGGAACGTCCTCCGGCATGCGGAAGGCCCCCGGAGGAATCCTCCGGGGGCCTTTCACATGCGCGTACGAGGCCTTCAGCAGGCCGGGACCTTCAGCGGTCCGGGGCCTTCGGCAGGTCGGGACCCGTCGAGGGCCGGGACCGTCAGTAGGCCGGGGCCAGCTTCGGGTTCGGGCCGTGCGCGTTCTCGTGCTGCTCACCCTCGGTGGCCGCGAAGACGATGAGGACGATGAAGCCGACGATCGGCACCAGGCCGATGAGGATCCACCAGCCCGAGCGGCCGGTGTCGTGCAGACGGCGGACGGTCACGCCCAGGGACGGCAGGAAGACGGCCAGCGAGTACAGCGTGCTCAGGAGCGAGAAGTCGAGCGCCACGCCGACGATGGCGAGCACGATCGCGATGATGATGTTGAACAGCTCGAACATCCAGAATTCCTGGCGGCGCGCACGGCCGTTGAAGACCGCGTACTTCTTGATGACGTCGAGGTACCAGTTCACTTTGTCCCCCCAAGGACTGGGTATGCGAGCGGGAGAGCCTGTCCCTGTGGAGCAAGCTTTACGCAGAACTTAGGTGGCTGAAACCACGTGGGTCAATTCGTTACCGGGCGGTGGCCGTTTCAGGGCGGAAAACAGTGAACGGCGGCACCTCCGGGGGTGGAGGGGCCGCCGTTCCGGGAGAGGATCCGAGCGTCACGTCCTTCGCTTGGTCATGAGCAGTCCGCCGGCCGTGAGGGAGAACAGGCAGACGCACGCGCCGGTGATGACGTTGCTGAGGATGGTGCCGGTGTCGGGGCTCGACCCGACCACCCACGGGGCGATGATCAGCCACGCGCCCATCAGCAGGACGACGAAGTTGAGGTCCTGGGACCGCTCGGGAACCATCGACATGCACAGGCCGAGGACCGCAAGGGCGATGCCGACGACCAGGTTGCTGATGGCGAGCGCGGGCTGGGTGGCGGAGAAGTGGACCGTCCACGCGGAGATCGCGGCGTAGATACCGGCGAGGATCACGAGTTCCTCGACCGCCGCGACACCTCGGGTCTGGAGCATACGGGCATAACGGTCCCGCATTTCCGGCGCATCGGGGTGTCCTGCGATATCACCAGGACGGTGAGAGACGTCGGCCATACGACTCGCCTCCTTCTGGCGTCATGCACGTCTGACCGCACTTGCGGCAAATGCTGCCGCTGCTTCATTGTGCTCTTATCTGGCCTTTATGTGTAGGTCTGCCCGATAAGGGATGCGTACAGAATTTGAGCTGCGGATATGCAGGGATCCGCCAAATGGCGCTCCGTTCAACAAAAATTCAATGCACGCGCGAACCGCATGTGGCATGGGTGTGCGAGGTGCCCGCCGGAACGCCGCCGCGTAGCCTGGAAGTGGACTCGGGGATTCCGCCCCTCCATCGCCGGGAGTGCAGCATGACCGGCATCGTCAAGAAGAGCTTCGACGCGGCGGACGAGACCCGCCCCTTCGAGGACGGCAAGGGCAGACTCGACCTCGTCAGCGGCCAGCGCGGCGCGGTCGGCCGCGCCGTGTTCGAGCCGGGCTGGCAGTGGTCCAAGCACGTCAAACCTATCGCCGGCACCGACAGTTGCCAGGCTTCGCACGTGGGGTACATCGTCAGCGGCCGGATGAAGGTCGTGATGGACGACGGCGAGACGACCGAGTACGGCGCCGGGGACTACATGGAGGTCCAGCCCGGCCACGACGCGTGGGTCCTCGGCGACGAGGTCTGCGTGGCGCTGGACTGGACGGGCTTCGCCGACTACGCGAAGCCGTCCGACTGACCGGCCCGACTGACCGGCCCAGCTCACCGGTCGGCGCCTCGGTCGAGCTGACGGGGCGAGCTGACCGGCCGAGCGGACCGGGTCGAGTGGACCGGGACAGTCGAACGTACCGGGACAGTCGAACGGACAGGCTGACCGGACACGAAAATCCCGGGCCGCCGCCGGAGGGCGGCGGCACAATGCCCGCATGACCCTTCAAGATCACCGCACGTCCGTGCCGTACACCGGGGACGAACGCGCCGTCCTCACGGCCATGCTCGACTTCCAGCGCGACACCCTCGCCCTGAAGTGCGAAGGTCTCACCCACGAGCAGTTGCGGACGCGGGCGGTCGACCCGTCGGCACTCTCGCTCCTGGGTCTCGTCCGCCATGCCGCCGAGGTCGAGCGCGGCTGGTTCAGGAACGTCCTCGACGGCGAGCGGAGCACAAGCCCCTGGACGCCGCCGGGCTCCACCGACTGGGCCGACTTCGACGTCGACGAGGCCGATGTCGACGAGGCGTTCGGCATCTGGCGCGAGGAGTGCGCCCGGGCCCGCGCCATCGTGGCCGCGGCCGACTCCCTCGACGTCACCGGAAGCCGCGACGACGAGACGTACTCCGTGCGCTACGTCCTCGCCCATATGATCGAGGAGTACGCACGGCACAACGGTCACGCCGACCTGCTGCGCGAACGCCTCGACGGCACGACGGGGGAGTGACGCCGATGAGCGCCCCTGGAACCCCCGACGACCCCGACATCGCCGAAGCCCTCGCCGGCGAACTGGCCCTTCTGGACCCCGCCGTACGCGTCTCCCGGACACGCGCCGCCGAACTGTTCGACCCCGAGTTCGTCGAGGTCGGTGCCTCCGGCCGGCGCTGGACGTACGACGAGATGCTCGCCGAACTCCCCGAGATGTCCGGCGCGACGGAGGACGGACCGCGGTACGAGCCCGCCGCCTTCTCGGCGACCCTGCTCGCCCCCGGCCTCGTCCACCTCACGTACGAGACGCACCTCCACGGCCACCGGGCCAGACGCAGCTCCCTCTGGCGCCGCGACCCCGACGCGCCGGCCGGAACGGGCCTGCGGATGTACTACCACCAGGGAACACCCGTACCCGAGAGGGACGTTCAGCCGTAGGCGTCCGTGACGCAGTCGACCGCGCAGCGCCAGTGCTCGAACCGGCGGCGCAGCGCGGCCGCCGCGTGCCGCCGCTCCACCCCGGTGTACCCGTAACGCTCCTGCGTCGTGCGCACCACGGCCTCGACGGTGACGATCGCCGGTTCGCCCTCACCGGCGGACCGGCGGGCCAGCGCGATCACATGGTCGGCAGCCCGCTGCAGATCGCGGGCGTACTCCCGCTGGGCCACGGAACGCGCGCGGGACGCGGCGAACGGCCGGACCGCGCGCCCCTTCCACAGCACCCCGGCGGTGATGAGCCCGGCACCGAGCAGGAGGACGAGTGCGCCCCCCACGGCATCATGGATCCACATCACGGGCCGCCTTCCCCTGGACCAGCCCGTCCCCCGGGCGCTCCGAGTCTAAGGCGCGAGACCGTGATCCCGAGGCCGTGCCCAGGCAGGTGTCCAGATGTCGGTCTCCCGCGCCGCCGACGCGGAGGGCCCCGGGGCTTCGGGGGACATGGCGAGGTGCTCGCGAAGGGTGAGCAGGGAGGGGTGCAGGTTGTCCGCGGCCCACAGAAGTGAGTGCGGATAGACCGGAGTCGGCCCGTGTACGGCGACGCGCCGCAGGTCGTGCCCCTGCGGCCAGACGAGGCGGGTGCCCTCCCCGACGAACGTCGCCAGCTCGGGGGAGTCCGCGATGGTGTCGAACAGCGCCTCGGGACCGAAGTCCGGGCCCGTCACCTCGATGGTGAGCCCGAACCGGGCGGCCAGGTCCGCGTAGTAGGCCGCCCACTCGGTCCCGCCGACGATGCCGGGAATCCAGATCCGGTGGCCGGCGAGCCGCGCGAGCGGGACGGAGCGCGCGCCCGCGAGCGCGTGCCCGGGCCCCGTGAGGAGCTGCAGCGGCTCGTCCAGGACCGGCAGCGCCCGGATGTCCTCCGGGAGCCGCCGACCGGGCATGGTGACTGCCCGGAAGGACGCGTCGATCGTGCCGGCCCCGAGTGCGGCGACGGCCGCGTCGGCGTCGAAGAGCGTCACGACGTCCAGCTCGACCTCGGGATGGACCCGGTGGAACCCCCGAAGCAGCCCCGCGGTCGCCAGCCGCCGGCCGATCACGTCCACGCGCAGCGCCCGCCGCTCGGGCCGGACGGAGGCCATCGCCCGCGCCTCGGCGTGCAGCAGGGCGCGCGCGTGCGGCAGGAACGCCTGCCCGTCGATCGTCACCTCCGCCCCGCGTGCGGTGCGGGCGAGCAGCCGCACGCCGAGCTCCTTCTCCAGTGCGGCGACCCTCTTGGAGACGGCCTGCTGGGTGACCGCCAGCTCGGCGGCGGCCTCCCGGAACCGGCCCGAGTCCACCACGGCCAGGAAGGTACGTACGGCATCGAGATCCACGCCTGCAGCCTAGACCGACAACCACGGGTTGTGTCGTGTGGGCTCCCCGGTTGTTTGATCTGCGGGTCCGTGGCTCGCTTTGATGACGACCGACGGTCCGTGGTTGTGCGGCCGGTCGGCGAGAGGGGTACGGGCATGGCGGGCGGGGTGTCCCTCGGAAGGGACTTCGGGTGGCTGTGGGCGGCGTACGCGGCGGGCACTCTGGGCACCTGGGTCGCCTTCAACGCCTTCCCGCTGCTCGCCGTCACCGTGCTCCACGAGGGCTCAGCCGAGGTGGCCGCGCTGGCCGCGGTGGGGGCGGCCGTCGGAGCGGCGGTCGCGCTGCCGCTCGGCCCCTGGGTGGAGTTCCGCCGCAAGCGGCCCGTGATGATCGCCATGGACCTCGTGCGGTGCGCGGCGATGCTGAGCGTCGCCGCCGCGTACGCGCTGGACCGCCTCGGCTTCGTCCAGCTGCTCGTCGTCTCCGTGGTCGTCGCGTCCGCCGACATCACCTTCGGAGCGGCCTCCGGTGCCTGCCTCAAGGCGCTCGTACCGGCGGAGGGCCGGCTCGTCGCGCAGGCCCGGCTCGAATCCACGACCTGGACCGCGACCGTCCTCGGACCGCCGATCGGCGGCGCTCTGGTCACCCTCGTCGGCCCGGTGGCGACCGTACTGGTCGACGCCCTGAGCTATCTGCTCTCGGCGGCGGGCATCCGCGCGATCAAGGGGCGCGAGCCCCGGCCCGCACACCGAGTCGGGTCCGGGATGAGGGCCGGCGACCTTCTCGAAGGGTGGCGGCACGTCCTCGCCCAGCCCGTCCTGCGCCCGCTGTTCCTCAACTCCGTCCTGGTCAACGGCCTCGTCATGGCGACCGCGCCCCTCCTCGCCGTCCTGATGCTCGGTCCGCTCGGCTTCGCCCCCTGGCAGTACGGGCTCGCCTTCGCCGTGCCCTGCGTCGGCGGGCTCGTCGGCTCCCGGCTCTCCCGGCCGCTCGTCGCGCGGTACGGCCGGCACCGGGTCCTGTGGACCGCGGGCGTGCTCCGCGCGTGCTGGCCCGTCGGCCTCGCCCTCGTCCACCCCGGTGTCAGCGGTCTTGCGCTGGTGATGGCGGTCGAGCTGGCGCTGATCACCTGCGCCGGTGTGTTCAGCCCGGTGCTCGCCACCCTCCGCCTCGACCTGACGTCGACCGACCGGGTGGCCCGTACCCTCACCGCCTGGTCCGTCACCGCGAAGGCCTCCGTCGCGGCTCTGACCGCGCTCTGGGGGCTGCTCGCTGCCGCCGTCGGACCCCGTGCGGCGATCGGCCTGGCGGGCGTCCTGCTGCTCGTGACGCCGCTGCTGCTGCCCAGGAAGGAGACGCGTGCGATGGTGGGCGTTGACACGTGTAACTAACCGGTGGCAGGCTCCCGTCCCGGGCTTCGTGTGCCCCCGCGGAGAAGGAGCAGCACCCATGAGCACCACCGGAAGTACCGGCAGCACCGGCGCCACCACGACCACTGGAGACGCAGCGGCCCCCGGCGGCACCGGGCCCACCGGCACCACCGGGCCCACCGGCACCACCGGCGCTGCAGACGCCACTGTGACCACCGACGCCGCAGACGCCACCGTGATCACCGGCCGCGGTCCCGTCCGTGGCGAGCGCCGTGCCGATGGCAGCCTGCGCTTCCTCGGCATCCCGTACGCGCAGCCGCCCGTCGGCGACCTGCGGTTCGCCGCGCCCGTGCCGCCGGAGCCGTGGACGGAGCCGCTGGACGCCACCTCGTACGGGCCGACGGCACAGCGCCGCCCCTTCGCCGAGATCACCACCATTCCCGAGCCCTCCGTCCCGGGCGCCGGAATCCTCAACCTGAACGTCTTCACCCCGGCCGCCGACCCCGCTGCCGCGCTGCCCGTCCTCGTCTGGATCCACGGCGGCGGCTACGTCGCCGGCTCGGCGGCCAGCCCCTGGTACGACGGAGCCGCCTTCAACCGCGACGGCGTCGTCCTCGTCTCGGTCGGCTACCGCCTCGGCATCGAGGGCTTCCTGCACCTCGAGGACGCCCCCGACAACCGTGGGGTACGCGACTGGATCGCCGCCCTGGAATGGGTACGGGACAACATCACGGCCTTCGGCGGCGACCCCGCCAAGGTCACCGTCGCCGGGCAGTCGGCGGGCGGCGGAGCCGTCCAGACCCTGCTCGCCGTCCCCGCCGCCCAGGGCCTGTTCCGTGGCGCGCTCTCCGTCTCGGGCGCCGTCCCGCGGCCCGACGGCCCGGACGCCGCCCGCGCCGCCGCCCGGCTCCTCACCGCCCGCACCGGCGTACCGGCCACCGCCGCCGCCCTCCGTGACCTGGGCGACGACGAGATCCTCGCCCTCCAGGACCGCATGAACGAGCCGGGCCCCGACCGCGAGGGCCTCCCGCCGATGCTGTCCTTCGCCCCCTTCGCCGACGGCGAGCTCGTCCCGCTGCCGGTCCTCGACGCCCTCACGACGGGCGGGGCGGGCGCGGACGTGCCCCTGATGCTCGGCTTCACCGAGCACGAGTTCGCGATGTTCCCCGCGCCCGGCACGGAGGGTCCGCCGTTGCCCGTCCTCCTCGGCGGCCTCGGGCTCGACCCGGCGCGGGCCGACGCCCTCACGGCGGCGTACGCGGACGCCGGCCCGGAGCGGCTCTTCGGCCAGGCACTCACCGACGCGACCTTCCGCGCCCCGAACCTCGCCGTCGCCGACGCCCGCGCCGCCCACGAACGGCCCACCTGGCTCTACGAGTTCGCCTGGCGCTCACCTGCCACGGACCTCGCCGTCCACTGCGTCGACCTGCCCTTCGCCTTCGACCTCCTCGACGCAGAGGGAGCCCCGGCCGTCACCGGGGACGCACCGCCGCGCGCGCTCGCCGGCGCCGTGCACCGGGCCTGGGTCGCCTTCGTGACCGACCAGGACCCGGGCGCCGACTGGCCCCGCTACACGGCCGAGGGACGCGCCACGATGATCTGGGACACGGAACCCCGCGTCGCCGCGGACCCGCTCCACCTGGTCCGCGAACTCTGGCTCGACCGAGCGCCGGGTGGGGACGGACGCCAGGACTGAGCGGCGACGGCGGCGGGGGCCGCGTGGCGGCCGAGCCGCGTGGCGGGGGCCGTGTGGCGGCCGAGCCGGGGATGCGCGCGGCGGTCGTTCCGGGACGCGCGTGGCGACCGACTCGGTGCGCGCGGCGCCGGTTCCGGGGACGAGTGCGCGGCGGCCGTTCCGGGAGGTGGGCCTCGACAAGCGTGTGTCACACGCTTTTCATGCGCCGTGCATGGCCCACCGGGGCGGGTGCGGCCATGCTCGGCTGGATGCCAGGGGCGGACGACAGGCCCTTGCCCGCCTCTGGCATCCAGCCGCTCCGACATGCCCGTGCGCGCCGCGTCCGACCCCGCCCAAGGAAGCCCCACCGTGTCCAGCCGCCGCCGCTTCCTCGCCGGCTCAGCCGCCACGCTCGGCCTCGGCGCCCTGCCCGCGACCGCCGCCGACGCCCAGGCGGCACATGCACCGGCACAGTCGTCGGAACCGGCACCGGCATCGGATCAGGCCGCGGCCGGGGCCGGGAGCGCGGCGGCACCACCCGCCCACCGAACCTCGTCGTCGTGCTCGCCGACGACCTCGGGTACGGCGAACTCGGCGCATACGGCCAGAAGCTCATCACCACCCCACGCCTCGACGGACTCGCCGCGGAGGGGCTGCGCTTCACGGACGCGTACTCGACGGCGGCCGTCTGCGCCCCCTCCCGCTGCTCGCTCCTCACCGGTCTGCACACCGGGCACGCCACCGTCCGGGCCAACCCGGCCGGGGCGCAGGGCTCCCTCACCGCCGCCGACACCGCCTTCGCCCAGGTGCTCAGGGCCCGCGGCTACCGGACCGGGCTGATCGGCAAGTGGGGCTTCGGGCCGGAGAGCGCCGACCAGGACAGCCACCCCAACGCCCGCGGTTTCGAGGAGTTCCACGGCTACATCGACCACGGTCACGCCCACCAGTACCACCCCGCCTACCTCTGGCACAACGGCGTCAAGGAGCCGATCGCCGCCAACGCGGGCGGTGCCAAGGGCACCTACGCCCCCGACCTGCTGCGGCAGCGGGCGCTCGACTTCCTCGACCGCCACGCGGCCGAACCGTTCCTGCTGCTGTTGACGCCGACCGTGCCCCACGCCCCCAGCGACATCCCCGACCACGGCGCGTACGCCTCCCGGACGTGGAGCGCCGCCGACAGGGGGCACGCCGCCCAGGTGAGCCTCTTCGACGCCCTCGTAGGCGACGTCGTCGACCGGCTGAGCGCCCTCGGCCTCGCGGACGACACGATCGTCCTGGTCACCAGCGACAACGGCCCCCACGAGGAGGGCGGCGTCAACCCCGACCTCTTCGACTCCAACGGACCGCTGCGCGGCTACAAGCGCAATCTGTACGAGGGCGGTGTCCGCGTCCCCCTCGTCGCCTGGGGCCCCGGCCGGGTCCGTACCGGCACGAGCGACCGCCCGACCCCGCTCACCGATCTCCTCCCCACCCTCGCCGAACTCGGCGGCGCGCCCGCGCCCCCGGACGTCGACGGACTCTCCGTCGCGCCGCTGCTCGCCGGGGGCACGGAAGTGGCCCTCCACGACCACCTGTACTGGTTCCGGGACGAGCGGGGCGTCACCTCGCGCGCCACTGCTCAGGACAGGCAGCGCGCCACCTGGCTCGCCGAGGCGCTCCGCAAGGACCGGTGGAAGGCCGTCAGGTTCGCCCCCGTCCGCGACCACGCACTGCCGGACGACCAGTGGCAGGTGGAGCTGTACGACCTGGCCGCCGACGTCGGCGAGAGGTCCGACCTCGCGTCCCGCCACCCCGCCCGGGCCGCCGAACTCGTCGCGCTGATGCGATCCTCCTGGCAGGACACCCACCCTCGCGCCGAGTTCGGCACGACCCTCACCGTGCCGTCCCTCGCCGTCCCGGGCCAGGCCTTCACCGTCACCACCGCGCTCGCCAACGGCTCGTCCAGGCCCTGGAGCTCCGCAGCCCTCGCCCTGCGTGCGCCGGCGGGCTGGACCGTACAGGCCATCACGACCACCACCGCAGGGCAGCTCGCGCCCGGCGCCCGGCTCACCGTCGGCTGGCAGGTCACCCCGCGCGCCGGTGCCCCCGCCGCCACGCCGTGGACTCTCACCGCCGAAGGCACCGCCCTCGCTCCGGGAGGTCCCGTGCGGTACGAGGACGCGGGCCTCGTCACCACTCCGCCCTCGGCACCCACCCGGGACAGCCACCTCTCCGACCTCACCTGGATCCACGCCGTCAACGGCTGGGGCCCCGTGGAACGCGACAGGTCCAACGGCGAGAACGCCGGGGGCGACGGCACGCCGATCGCCTTCGGCGGCACCACCTACGCCAAGGGCCTCGGCGTCCACGCCCACAGCGACGTCGCCTCCCATCTGGGCGGCGACGGGGACCGGTTCACCGCCCTGGTGGGCATCGACGACTTCTCGGCCCGCCAGAGCTCCGTCGGCGCCACGCGCGCCACGGTGTACGGCGACGACCGCGCCCTGTTCACCAGCCCCGTCCTGACCGCCGCGGGCGGCCCCGTCCCGGTGGACGTCGACGTGCGGGGCGTCAGGGTCCTGCGCCTGGAGGTGACCGACGCGAACGCCAGGACCTCCTTCGACCACACCTCCTGGGCCCTGGCGCGCGTCACGGTCCTCCCGGGGACATGAGTGGCGGCAGACGTGTCACCGTCGTGTGTGGCGTGGCGAGGCGGGTGAGGCGCGGTCAGCCCCCGGGGGCCGTTCCGCTCGTGGTCACACCTGCCGCGGGCACACCATCCGCGCTGCCCCTCAGCCCGGGGTTCGTACCTCCGGCGGTACGCACAGCACCGGCACGGTCGACATGTGGAGCAGCTTGTGGGGCGTGGAGCCCAGCAGCGCGCCGCGCATCGGGCTCTCCCCCCAGCTGCCGACCACGATGACACGTGCCGCGTGGCGGGTCGCCGCGTCGATGAGGGCCTGGGCCGGGTTCTTGTCGAGCACCTCGACGACGGTCGGCACGCCCGCCCGGTCGGCCTCCGTGACCGCGTGCTCGAGGCCGGCGCGGCCGGTCTGGCGGATGGCCTCGTAGTGGGACCGGTACTCCTCGCCCAGCGGGCCGGGCGCCGCCGCGCCGTAGACCAGCACCAGACGCTCGTCGAACGCGGCGGCCACCTCGACCGCGATGCGCAGTGCGCGGGCCGCGCCGGGGGATTCGTCGTAACCGAGCACGACCGACATCTCAGCGCTCCTTGCCGTGCACCAGGTCGGGGTCGGCCACGCTCGGCCGCTCCTCCCAGAAGGCGGGCGACCGCAGCCGCCAGACGATCATGACGACCACCCCGGTGAGGGCGATGCCGATACCGATGACGAGCGGCGGCCCGAGGCCGAACCACGAGGTGCCGCTGTACGAGTTCGCGGGATCGGACATGTCGGAGACCGACCTCACCAGGAGCCAGGTGAGGAGCCCGGCGCCGACGAGCGGGCCGAGCCCGATCAGCAGGAAGTTGTGGACGCTCTCGAAGAGATGACGCCGGTAGTAGACGGCGCAGGCGATTCCGGTGAGCGCGTAGTAGAAGGCGATCAGGAGCGACAGCGCGGTCAGCGAGTCGAAGAGGGCGTTGGTGCTGATCTGGTTCACCACCAGGTACCAGCCGATGGCGATGCCGGCCACCCACCACGTACTCACGTCGGGGGTACGGAAGCGGGGGCTGATGTGCCCGTAGTGTGCGGGCAGCGCGCGCCGCCGGGCCATGGAGAGCGCCGTCCGGGAGGCCGGGATGATGGTCGTCTGGGTGGAGGCGATGGCGGACGTGGAGACGGCCAGGAGCAGGACCCAGTCCCAGCCTCCCAGCACGTCGGTGGCGAGCTGGGCGAAGATGAACTCCTCCTCGCCCGCGTTCTCCGCGAGGAACGCGGGACCGGCGTACGCGACGACCGCGAACCCCACCGACACGTACGTGACCAGCAGGATGACGGTCGACCAGAGGCCGGCCTTGCCGGGGGCGGTCGCGGAGTCCTTGACCTCCTCGGTGAGGTTGACCGCCGACTCCCAGCCCCAGTAGATGAACACGCCGAGCAGCAGCCCGCCGGTCAGCGCCGCGCCTCCGGCGCCGAAGGGGTTCAGCCAGCTGAGGGCGGGTTCGACGGAGTCGTACGCGCTGGTGCCGTTGTACACCTTGTACAGCGCCACACCGACGAAGATCAGCAGGAAGGCGACCTGCGCCAGGATGAGGACGTTCTGCACCTTGGCCGACAGCTCGGTGCCGATGACGCAGACGGCCGTCATCACCAGGATCAGGAGCACGGTGAGGGACTGCCGTACGAAGGCGTTGTCCACCCAGCTGTCGAGTCCGAAGGAGAGCAGCGCGAAGCTCACGGCCACGTCCGCGAGCGAGCCGACGACCAGGACGCCGGTCATCGCGATGGCCCAGCCACCGAGCCATCCGGCCCACGGGCCCATCGCGCGCGTGACCCAGGAGAACGTCGTCCCGCAGTCCTGGTCCACCTTGTTCAGGTAGTAGAACGCGGACGCGATGAGCAGCATCGGGACGAAGGACGCGAACATCACGCCGGGCGCGTAGATCCCGGCGAGCGCGACGATCGGACCGATGACGGCGGCCAGGGAGTACGCGGGGGAGGTGGAGTTGAGTCCGATGACGAGGGCGTCGACGAACCCGATCGCATTGGCCTTCAGGCCCGCGGGACGTTCTGCGGGTGAGGCGGCATCCTCTGCGGCCATGGTGCCTCGCTCTGGAGAGGTATGCCTTCATCGTAGGGAGGCCGGGCCGGGGCTGCACGCCAGGAGCACCCGACGGACGTCGGCCGGGTGCGCGAGACGGGCCGCACGGCGTCGGCCGACCGTACGACGCGGACCGGCGCACGCCGGTCGGCCGACCGTGAGGCGGGGACCGGCGTACACCAGTCGGCCGCACGCCGTCGGCCGGTCACACGGGAGCGGCCGGTCACACGGAGGCAGCCGGTCGTACACGGTCACCCGATAGCATCGCGCAGCCCGCCGTACCGTACTCGTCACCGAACGGAACGCCTGATGCCGAAGGACTTGGCCGACTTCGCGGAACTCTCCACGCCTCTCGTCGCCGACGCCTGCGTGCGCCTCGGGGAACCGCTGCGGGCCGCGCCCGCCGGGATCCTGCCCGTCGCCGCCGGGCAGCGGGTCGCCGGGCGGGCGCTGCCCGTACGCCACTACGGCAGCGTCGACGTCTTCCTGGAGGCGTTCACCCGGGCCCTGCCCGGTGACGTCCTCGTCATCGACAACGCGGGCCGTCGCGACGAGGCCTGTATCGGCGACCTCGCCGTCCTGGAGGCGGAAGCGGCGGGCGTCGCCGGGGTCGTCGTCTGGGGCCTGCACCGGGACACGCCGGACCTCGTCGAGATCGGGCTGCCCGTCTTCTCGTACGGACGACTCGCCCCCGGCCCCGTACGGGTCGACCCCCGGGACCCCGACGCGCTGACCACGGCCCGGTTCGGCGAGCACGCGGTGACCGCCGCCGATGTCGTCCTCGCCGACGACGACGGTGTGCTCTTCGTGCCGGCCGCCCGGGTGGACGCCGTCCTCGATGTGGCCCGCACGCTGTTCCGCACGGAGCGCGAACAGGCCCGTCGCATCAGGGCCGGGGACACGCTCCGCTCCCAGACCCGGTTCGACGCCTATCTGGCGGCCCGGGCCGAGGACCCCGCGTACACCTTCCGGCAGCATCTGCGCCGGATCGGCGGCGCGATCGAGGAGTGAGCCGGGGCGGGCAGCGGGAGGTGAGCCGGGGGATCAGCCCTCGAAGCCGACCGTGCCGTCCGGCAGGACGGCCTCCACGCGCGCTCCGTGCTCGACGGTGCGGCTCACCGTGCAGAACTTCTCGTGCGTCAGACGCACCCCGCGGGCGAACACCTCGGCCGCCTTGGGGTTGTTGTCCGGCAGTTCGAACTCGTAGCTGACCCGGATACGGCCCACCCGGCCGTCGTCCTCGGGCCCGGAGACCGACTCCACGACGATCTTCAGGTCGTCGTGGTCCACGGCTCGTGCGGTCCGGTCCACGACGAGCCCGCCGCAGCCGCCCATCGCCGCGAGCAGCAACTCGACCGGGGTGAACGAGGGCTGGGCGTCGGCGTCGTCGGCGGCGGCCATCCGGACCTCCGCGCCCCGGTCGTTCCGGGCGGTCCAGTTCCGGTACCCGGTGCGGACGGTCTCGATCCGGTAGTCGGCCATGGCGGCGGTCTCCTTCGTTCTGGGGTGCGTGCTCGTACGGTACGGCGCCCGGGGGTCCTGAAGGGCAGGCACCGCCGGGCACAGTCCTCTAGGGGCATCCGGCCAGGCCAGGGCGCTCGCTCGTGCGTGCGAAGCTATGGCTACGCTCGTCGACATGCTGAACCGCGTGCCGTTCGACGAGTCGCTGCTCTCCGCCGTGGGCGCCCCCGCGCAGGCCGACCTCCTGGACAGCAGTCCGCGGTCACGGGTGTGGCGGGTGCGGCTTGCCGACCGGCGGCTGGTGATCGTCAAGCAGATCACCGGCGACGGGGACGCGGGCGCCGACGCGGACACGCGCTTCGCGCGGGAGGTCGCCGGGCTGCGCCTTGCGGGGCGGTCCTCCGGGCCCGCCGTGGCCCCCGCGGTGCTCGCCACGGACCCCTCCTCGCGGGTGATGGTCCTGGAACACCTGGACGACCTCGGCAGGACGGACGACTGGATGCCGGGGTACGCCGAGTCGCTCGCCCGGCTGCACGCCCTGACCGGGCCGTCCGACGCGGGCGCTCTCCCGGTCTGGTCCGGGCCCACGGCCGGCGACGCGGAGTCCTTCCTCGCCCTGGCCGGGGCGCTCGACGTGCCCGTACCGCCCGCGGTTCCCGGTGAACTCGCCGATCTGCTGGAGCGGTTGGACCCCGGGCCGCATCACGCGCTGCTGCACGGCGACCCCTGCCCCGGCAACGATCTGCGCACCGCCGACGGCGTCCGGTTCGTCGACTTCGAGCGGGCCTCGCTCGGCAACGGACTGATGGAACTGGCCTACTTCCGCATCGGCTTCCCCACCTGTTGGTGCGCCTTGTCGGTCACGGCGGCCCCGCTCGAGGAGGTCGAAGACGTCTACCGGACCACCTGGCGCGGCCTCACGGGGAAGGACGTCCCGGGTGACCTCGCCGACGCGTGCGCGGGCTGGCTGATCCAGGGCGACGCGCTCGTCGAGCGGGCCGACCGCGGCACGGTCGACCAGCTCGCCCGGGTGCCCGTCGAGGACTTCGAGTGGGGTGACGTGTCGGCCCGTGAGCGGCTCGTCCACCGCCTGGGCGTGGTCGCCGACATGACCCGCGACCACGATCACCTGCACGCCCTCGGCCGCCTCGGCTCCGCCATGGCCGACCGCCTGCTCGTACGCTGGCCGAAACTGCGTCCGCTGCCCACGCCTGACGCCCGCCCTTGGTACTAGGTCCTGTCGTCACACTCCCGTCGTCGCCCGAAGGGCGGCCCCGCGGCGTCAGGTGCGTGCTCTCGGCGCGCCGGGCACAAGTCCTCGTACGGGAGTACTCGGGCTTGCGCCCGGTGCGGCGAGAGCGCGTGCATGGCGTCGCGGGGCAGGCGGGAGTTTCACAACACGCCCTAGTCGACGTTGCCCCGTACGGCAGGATGACGCCCATGGATCAGGGGTGGGCGGCCGTCATAGCGGCCGGAGTGGCAGGTGTCGTAGCGGTGTTCGGAAGCCTCATCGGTGTCCGTCTAGGCCGACGGACAGTACGTGAACAGGCACAGGTCGAGCACGAACAGTGGCTTCGCGGGCAGCGACAGGAGGCGTACACGCGG
This sequence comes from Streptomyces sp. NPDC029956, assembly GCF_055574655.1. NCBI lineage: Bacteria > Bacillati > Actinomycetota > Actinomycetes > Kitasatosporales > Streptomycetaceae > Streptomyces > Streptomyces sp. NPDC029956. The sequence goes on from NZ_JBVHZJ010000014.1 coordinate 19,703, forward strand.
CTGCTCTCCGCTTGGGACCAGTGCGTTCTCAGCCTGGTTGAGATCATCGAGACCGATCACTCACGGGAACAGATGGCCGAACACCGAGCCATGGTGAACGAGGAGTTTGATCGGCCGTGCGAGGTGTGCGACCTGGTTGACATACATGTCGATGAAGCATGCACTTCCGTAGATACCGAGTTCGAGGCCACGTCACTGCTTGGGCCTGAGCGGATTGACGAGGTGCTTCTGACCATGGAGGAGGCCCTGCGGGTGTACACCACTGCCATGAAGCAGGGCCGGAATGGGGCGGGGTGGATCGACAATGCCGGCCTGATTGCAGCATGGCCGGCTTTGAAGCAGGGGCGGGTCGATTTCCTGACCGCATCGCGCGAGATCATCCGGTCAGCACCGGCTCCTATGGCAGCGACGCGCCGTTTCCGCGCCAGAGGCTGAGCGGTTGCCGGCATGGTGGTGGTCTCGACCGTCAGGCTCGAGACCAACAGCCCCCACCCCGTCGCCAGGTCCTGCCGCTCGTAGGCCTCCAGCTCGGCTTCCAGCCCGGGGCCGGTCCTCCAGACGGGACCGTCAGCGTTTGATGCGTCCGCGGATGGCAAGGACGGCGAGGGCGAGGAGGGCGGGTTCGAGGATGCGGGAGGTCATCTCGATGTAGGTGCCGGCGGTGGTGAGGTCCTGGCCGCTGGAGCGGAAGACGACGGAGTTCAGGGTGACGCTGAGGGCCTTGTCGAAGCGTTTGCTGGTGAACCGGTCCTTCACGGGGTTCTCCGGGTCCTGCTTGTCGATGGTGAAGGTGACTTTCCCTCCGCCGGCCGGGACGGTGCCGGTGGCTTCCTGCTTCGGGGAGGAGGCGGGCAGGCCGAAGGCCATCAGTAGCAGGATCGTGGTGAGCATGGCGGCCGCGAGCCAGCCCAGCGCGCGGGAGGCCCGCAGGCCGTAGCCGGAGAGCGTCCAGTATGCCCACAGCAGGCGGCGTTCGGTCTTGGGGGTGCCGGTGCGGTCGTGGCGGCGCATCTCGCACTCGCCGTAGTAGAAGTCCGCCGCGCCAGGTTCGTTCTTGCCGTCCTCGAACGCCTTGCGGAGCTGCCGGTAGAGGGCGGCGACGTCGTCAGGGTCGGGGGTGCGGGCAGGGTCGGGGTGGTGCGGGCCCGTACGCCACCGGCGGGGCTCGGGCACGGCGCCCGCGGGTGCGGAGGGCTGTCCGGCGCTCTGCGCGCGCCAGTGGTGTTCCTCCGCGAGCGTGCGCCGGCGGGTCCAGCGGATCGGGGCTATGCCGCAGCGGTGGAAGCCGGTGGGGGTGGGGGCGAGGGTGGTGCGGCCTTCCAGGCGGAGCTGGTCGAGGTGGAAGGCGCCGGAGAACAGACAGTCGGACAGGTCGGTGTCGGTCAGCACCAGGTGCGCGGCGTCCACGCCCTGCACCGACGTCACCCGCACCCGGTCGGGACCGGTCAGCAGGCTCTCGTCCACGGTGCCGGTGCCGGTGCCGGTGCCGGTGGCGGTGGTGAAGGGGGCGGGGTGGGCGGTGACTGCGACGGGGGCTGCCAGCACCGCGTAGCCGAGATCCACCTCGGCCCGTCGCACCCTTACCGTCGCCGTCGACTCGAACCGCGTCCGCACACACGACACCGCGCTTGCCGCGATCTCCAGCGTCACCGGCGCCCCGAACACCACACCCGACAGATCCACCCTCCCCCCACACACCAAAGGCCCGCACCAAGCAGCCTCCAAGAACTGCGCCCCGCCGAACACGGCGTCGCCGGAGAACCTCGCCCCACCGAACGCGGCGGTACCGGTGAACTGCGCCCCGACAAACTCAGCGTCGCTGGAAAACTGCGCCCCGACGAAACCGGCGGTACCGGTGAACTGCGCCCTGCCGAACGCGGCGGTGCCCGTGAACTGCGCCCCGCTGAACCAGGCGGTGCCGGTGAACTGGGCCTCGTCGAACGAGGCGGTGCCGGTGAACTGTGCCCCGATAAACCCCGCGTCGGCGGTGAAGTGCGCCCTGCCGAACAGGGCTTCGTCGGAGAACTGCGCCTCGTCGAACCCGGCGGTACCGGTGAACTGCACCCCGAAAAAACCGGCGGTGCTGGTGAACAGTGCTCCGCCGAACACAGCGAAGCGGGTAAACTGCACCCCGTCGAAAGCGGCGGGGCCGGAGAACTGCGCCCTGCCGAACCAGGCGCCGCCGGAGAACTGCGTCCTCGTGAACGAGGCGATGTGGGAGAACTGTGCCCCGCCGAAGCGGGCATCGCCGGAGAACTGCGCCCCGTGGAACATAGCGCCGCCGGAGAACTCGGCCCGGTCGAACCCGGCGGTGCCGGTGAACCGCGCCTGCTCGAACCCGGCGGTGCCGGTGAACAGTGCCCCGTCGAACCTGGCCGTGCCGAGGTGGGGGTTGTGGGTGGTGGGGTCGGTGAGGGCGCTCAGGAGCTGGGTGAGGAGGTCTTCGGTGAAGGGCGTGCCGCGGTGGTCGATGTCGACGCCCGGGGTCAGGCCTGCCAGGTACGAGGTGCGGTCGCCGTTGGTCAAGTGCGCGAGGCAGGCCGTATGGCCGGGGACATGGACGCCGCGGCAGCCGACGGGATCGGAGGCCGGGTCAACGCCGTGAGCGCAGTGCGGCCAGGACGGCGCTGCCGTCGGGGGCTGGGGTGTACTCATGGCGGGACGGCTCCAGGCAGGAGAGGCTCAGTGCCGGCGGTCGCCGGACCGTGACGGACAGGAGGGGTGCGGGTGGTGCCGGGTCAGGTGGGCCCAGGTCGGAACGGGTTGTACGCCGCGTACGGGCCCTGGTCCGCCAGGCAGCCCGACGCACACGAGCCGAACATGCCGCGCCCGCCGAATCCTGGTCAGCCCATGCCCCTTCACCCCGCCTAGCCTGACAGCCCCTCACCGCCCAGCGCGGGCCGTTCAACAGACCGAGCGCCCCAACCGCCACCTTGACCTCGCGCTGACGCCCCTGCCGCGTTCATCCCCGGCTGCCCAGAACGCCATCGCGAACTCATAGGAGTCCCCGGCCCGACTCGTTCTGGTGGTCCTGACCGTCAGGCCCGAGACCACCACGCCGCATTTCCACGTGGCTCCATGGACAGGGTCCGCCGTATGAATGAGTGGGGGATCGCCTTGATCGCCGCTGGAGCGGCGATCCTGGGCAGTGCAGTGACGTGGTTCTTCGCGTGGAGGGCTGGCCACCGGCAAGCCGCGGCAGCCGAGACTGCTGGCCAGGCGCAAGCGAACGCGCTGATCTCGACGGTCCAGGCCACGCTCGACGAGCAGCGCAAGGTTCGCGCAGCCGAGCAGCGTCGCCAGACATATGCGGCGATGCTCGCCGCAGCAACGGAGTGGGAGACAGGCCCCCAGAGTCACGGCCCCGAACTCGCGACGGCTACGCAGCAGGCGCATGCCTTGCTCAGGTTGGACGGGCCGCCGGAAGTAGCGGCGGTAGCGGAGAGGTACATGGCCGCCGTCTTGCGGACCCGTTTTCGGCCGGAAGACGGCGAGGTAGACGAGCTGGGACCCGGAGAGGTATTTGCCAACCTGCTTAGCGCCCGGAACGCATTCATCCAGGCCTCCCAGGACGCCATCAAGAACGCGTAGAGCGTCACGGCCGCGGGGGGGGGGGGGGGGGGGGGGGGGGGGGGCGGGAGGAGAAAAACAAAAAAACGAGCACAACAACCACAGAAGAGGGGGGGGGTCCGTAGGATTGTAGAGTACCTTCCCTCCCCCCCCCCCCCCCCCCCCCCCCCCCCCCCCCCCCCCCCCCCCCCCCGCTACCCGACGCCGGGCGGGTCAGTCTTCCTCACGGTGCCGCGCGACTTCCTCGACACTCCAGCCCCAGCCCACTACCGCGGCTACGTCCTCGTCCGGGGTGCTCGTCAAGCCGAACCAGTCCTGCAACAAGTCATGAGGCTGTCCCCGGGGCCGGGACGGTGCTGGGGCGGCAGTCCACGCGCAGCGTCTCTGTGGCTCCTGCGGTGAAGGGGCGGCCGCAGTCGTCGCACTCGGGGCGGAGGCCAGCCGAGTGGTCTACGACGACCCGCTCCCGCTGCGCCGGGAGGAGCGGAGGCCCGTCCGGAACGCCCCGGTGTTCCTGCGGCACCTCGCGGTTGGCGCGCCGATCCTGCGCGCGGGTCACGCACGCGACGCACGGCTGCTTCATGTGGACGTCGACCCGGTCGTCGCAGCCGAGGTTCCCGCACTCCGCGATGTCCTTCAGCATCGACAGCAGCGGCCCGTACGGCGGCCGCGGCGTCCGGCCCGCATCCCGCTCCGCCTTCCAGGCCGGGAAGAGCTGCTCGGCCCAGTACGTGTTCCACCGCTTCTCCACACGGTGGACAACCAGCTGCTGCGGGGTTCGCTCCCGGGACCGGCCGGCAGCAAGAGCGGCAACGACAGCAGCAGCGATGTTCGGCGGGAGCCGGCCGTCGAGAGCGTTGTAGAGCTGGCGGGGCAGCAGCGCCCGGACAGCCTGCACCTGGTCGCGTTCCTGCTTCGAGAGACGGGGCTGGTTTGTCGCGGGCGCGGCGCAGCCGCCCTCCCTCAGCCCACAACTACCGGTAGAGGCCTGACGGCATCCAGCGGGGCTACGCCCCGAAGGGGCCTGACCAGCGGGACTCGTACCCAGAGTAGGAACCAGAGGGCCTTCGCGTTCCGGTAGGCCAGGCCCCGGTTCCGGGTCGGAATTCCGACCCGCACCCCCCTCGCTCTCACCACCTTCACGGTCCGGGTCGGAATTCCGGCCCGCCTCCCGAGCCACGAGGAAGGCCAGCTTCGCCTCGGCGTTCCTCCACCCTGCGTAGCCCGGCTTGGGCATGTCGTTGATGCGAATTCGGATCGGCCGCCGCGCGGCCACGGCCCTGGAGGACGTCTTCAGAGGCTCGCCATCGGGGGGTCGAGACGAGCCCCACCTTGGAGAGGTTGTCGAGGATCCCGCGCACCCTGGTCAGGCTGCTCGGCTTCCCTTCCTTGCCGCTCGGAATCAGCTCGCACAAGAGCTCCAGCGTCGGCTTCCGAACCGGGTTCTTGAACTTCTATGGCCCAGCGCAGGTCCCGCAGGTCGCCGCCGGCCCGTGGTCGACCCGCAGGTGCGGCCACGGGGCCTCTGCGATTCCGGACACACGGCCGGGGCCGCCGAGCGCGTCGGCGACCTCCGGGTGTGTCTGCAGCCAGGCGAGGATCGCGGAGACCGGACCCGCGTCCGCCAGGGTCGGCTCGCTCATCAGAGCTGCGCGTAGCCCTGCGCCTGCAGGCGGGCGCCCGCCGTACTCCGGATCGACCAGGAGCTCGTCGCCTGGCGAGTAGGTGACGCCGTCGACCTCGTGGTGGTGCGTCAGCCTGATCGTGACCGGATCGACGGCGGGGTTGAGCGTGGGGCCGACACGCCTGGCGAGGGCCGGCGGCCGGACGACCGGGGCCGGCTGGGTGACGATGTCGGCGTCGGTGGACTGCTCCGCGGCGTCGGGCGCGGCGGGCTTCTTGGTGGTGGAGTTCGTAGCCATGGGCCCGCACTGTGCATGCGGCGGCCGCTAGTGTCGCTTCGTTGTGGTGGCGGAGCGAGGGGGAAACGTGGGAAGACGACTGATATCAGCATTGTCGCGATGGCTGGAGATCCCCCGACTGATCCGGCGGATCGTCTGGACGAGCCTGTTCCTGGGTTTGGTGTGCCTCGGGATCGGTCTCTATGGAGACGGGCACGGGTGGTGGGACGACCGAGGATTCGCAACAAACGTCTTCTCGAGCTTCACGGGCCTGCTTATCGGCGTGCCGTTCGCCTTGGTGGTGCTTTCGCACCTGGGATCGATGCAGGCAGAGGCCGCGACCTACAAGGTGGCTGCACGAAGCGGCCGGAACGCGGCACAGGAGTTCCAATGGATTGCCGCCACAGGGTTGGTGCGGCAAGAGCACGTCGATGCGAAGGATGATCTCAACCGTCTCCGTGCCGCCAACCAGCAGTGCCGTGCCGCTGCCGACAGGTGGGAGAAGGATCCGTCCCCCGCGAATTCAGGGGGGCTCTGCCGCGCCTTCGAGCGGAGGCGACCCCTCATCAGCGCGACGTTCATTCCCAAGCCGGTCCACCCCTGGCTGACGATGATCAGCGAGTCGTGGCACCGGCTTGACATGGAGGTTCGCCCCCGCCTTCTGGACGTTGAGGCCCCCTGGATACCTCGAGGCGCGCACGTAGCGCTGAGGACTGCCGTACGGACGCTGGACGGCATCAACGGCAGGCGCCTCCTGAACGACCAGCCCAGAGCGTTCAGAAGCCTGGAGCGCCACGGACAAGGGGAGAGTGTTGACGATCTCGCCCTCGTGAAGCTGGTCGAGCACCTCCGCGAGGATGCAGACAGCGCGCACGACGCGATTGCCGCACTGCTGTCGATCTGCGAGAGGTTGCCAGCTCTGGACAGCCTCGGGGGTTAGCGGCGAGCCGCAACAATGGCGGCCGCGCGGGACATAAAGAACGTGCCGTCGGAGCGGAGGTTGCCGGGGTAGACGATGCCTACTTCGGCCTCGACGACCAGGTGTGCCTGGACGGAGACGGTGACGGTGACCTTCTTCCCGGCGACGACCGGCTGGCCGGTGGTGATGTGCTGGGCGATGCCGTCGGGGTCCCGGTGGACGGTGCAGCGGCAGTTCCTGGAGGACTCGTCCTTGGGCCGGATCATGTAAGTGTGGGCGCCGACACCGCGGTGCTTGATGTCCCACCCCATGGAGTCAAGCTTGAACCGGAGGTTGTCCGGCACCTCCTGCCCGTTCGCCTCGACGTGAGTGGGGCGGACCTTGTCGTCGCCCATGGTCACCCACTTCTTGACGGGCGGCGCCAGGCGCTTCGCCTCGATCTCGGCCTTGCGGGCGATGCCCTGCACGTCGGGTGCGATCAGGCGCGCGAGCTGTTCCTCGAGGCCTCGAGCCGGGGTGAACTTCGCGCGGGCCATCACGGCACCACGGGCGGGTTGAGGGTGGCGGAGGTCTGGACGTAATCGACGTCCGGGCATCCGGACGCGGCGTGCTTGCGGGTGCTCGTCAGCGTCCAGGACCGGCCGGTCTCGTCGGTGATGGTGTCGCTCTCCTTGACCGGCCAGGCTCGCGGGTCGAGCCGCACGGTCCATGAGCCGTCGGGCTGCTCCAGGACCGACCCGGGCCAGGTGCCGCGCGGCGCGGGCTTCTGGTTGGGGTTCGGCGGTACGGGCACGCCGTTGGCGTCGTGCTCCCAGGGGTGAGCGAGCACATGCACCGTGAGTGTGGCGTTGGGCAGCACGACGGCCATGGGGTTCCTTCTGGTCAGCGGCCGCGACCGCGGCCGAGGGCGGACGAGTACGGCCACGGGGCGCGGGCGGGCCGGTTCAGCGGCTGGTACAGGCGGCGCTTCCACCGGGCCAGGATGTCCAGGGTCGGCAGCGCTCCGGCCTGGCCGGCGGCCGGTGCGGACTCGTAGGACACGGCCTGGCCTTCCGCGCTGACGGAGGACACGCGTCGGCCCTGCGCGCCGACGCCGCCGGGGCGCAGCCGCTCGGACTCTGCGGCGTGGGTGCTGGCGCATTGCGTGCGAGACTCGAATGGCGCGGCTGGATCCTCGTTCGAAGCCGATGCCGGTCGGGCGCTTCTCGTCTCGGCTCGCCCGACGCCGCAGGCCGCCCGTTCCATCGGCAGCCGCCCGGGCTGTGGAGTGAGCGGTCACACCGTCACGGTGGTGCTGCCGAATCGTCTACCTCATGGGCTCACGGGGCTCTGTGAGATGAGCGCGATGGCGATGCCGACTACGAGTACGCCGACTGTGCGGAGCAGGGCGGCACAGTGCCTCAGAGTCAATCGGAGCCTCAGGGAAACGGCGAGCACGGGAAACTCGGCCTGGTCAGAAGTCGGTTGGTGTAGGGGCATGCTGATTTGTTCCTTCCCTTGACAGCCCAATTCAGCGGGCTGCGTTGTCGTGCTGGTCAGGCTCAGACAACCGCCTTGTCCGGGAGTTCGGCGAACTTCTCGGACGGATTCCGGAAAAACCCGGACAGCGCCCCGCAGCCGGATCCAGAATCCGGTGAGCACACTGAACTGGAAGGCTGTCCGTCAGATGGATGCGTCAAGAACCGTGATCATCCGGTTTGCCAAGGAGTTGCAGCGGCTCCGCCTCCAGGTGGGCCAGCCCTCGCTCCGAGAGATCGTGGAAAGATCACAGCACTTCGGGAAACATCGTCTGACCCGTTCCACCGTGGATGACAAGCTCAAGGGCCGGACCAAGCCCGACATGGACTTCGTCCGCCGCTTCCACGCAGTTCTCTTGGCCTACGGCGATGACTACGGCTACTCCATCGCTCCGAGTGATCGAGAGATACGATCATGGCAGCACCTGTGGCGCGAGATGAACCGGGAACTGGTTGAGGCCAGGACGGCGCAGCGGAGGTCCGTACGGGCTCGTGCCGACCTTCGCGTGCATCCGGACCTCACCGCATTGTCCCAGCAGTCGGCGGGTGCCGTCGTCGCGCAACTCGAAGCCTTCTCCGCAACCCGGAACGGGGAATGGTCTGCGTCGGAACTACTCGAAAGGGCCGCAACCCATCGGTCCCTGCGCGGCACCATGGCCCTCCTGGGGGCCCTCCGGAAGGCTGGCCTGGAGGAACACCTGGACGAGTACCTGCGCTGCCTAACCGTTCAGAGGACATGGGGTCTGCGGCACTGTACCTTCTGGACCTACGAGGAGGCGCTCCGGAGGCGAGGCTGGCATGCGGAAGCAGATGATCTCCTTGTGAAAGCGTTGAACGACTCCACGCTCAGCACTGCTGTCCAGGTGCTCAAGGCAATCCGTTGTCGAGCCGCCGAGGAGGTATGGGAGCAGGCCCTGTTCGTCTTCGCTGGCCGCGAGGTGGCCGAAACGACTGTGCTGATCGGATACCTCGCCTGCTCGGGCCAACGGGACGTCGCTGAGGGCATTCTCACCGCCTGTACATGGGCGGCCGACGTCTCAGTCACCGCAGACCTCCTCACAGCTCTTGTGGAGTTCGGGCTTCTCCTTGAGGCCGAACGGCTTGCCAGCGTGTTCGTCGATCAGCGCGCCCACACGCCCCGCGACATCGCCGCTCTCATGGCGTTGCTCCACCAGCGGAAAATGCTGGACCAGCTCACCGGGCTCGTGGGAGCCGCAGAGCGCCTAGGCACAGCTCCCCTGGCGGTGGTGGTGGATGCTCTGCGACAGGAGGAGCGGGCAGACGAACTGGAGCCCTGGACCGCTCAGCTTGTGTTGGTCCTGGAGGGCAGGTTGAGCGAGTCTGGCAGCAGCGCCCACTAGTCTGCGGACGAGGTCGTGCCGTACGGCGCCCCGAGATCGCGATTCTCGGCACCGGCGCGGGCGCCCGCCAGCACGCCGCCCGCCTGTCCCCTCGGCCACCAGGTCTCATCGTCGGCACCTGCGACCCCGAGGCCACCCTCGCCCGGACGGAGCCCCACAGGATGGGCCGCTTCAGCCGGCCTGGCATCTACGGACCCTGATGCAGGGGTGGGACCCGATGGATGACAGGCATACCCAGGTCGATGGTCAGCCGGCCAGGGTTGGGTCGGACATCCAGCTGGGCGAGCTTCTCTTGAGCTCCGGCGAGGCTGACGCGGCCCTCGATCTCGCCGAGCCATCCTTCGCGCTCGGCCTCCATGATGCAGGCGCGGAGGTTTTTGGCGATTTCCGCAAGTCGGGGGCGCTGGGCCGGGTCCGGTCCAGGAGCGAGCAGCGCACCAGAGTTGTGGTGTCAGGGGCCGGTGACGAGGACGCGGAGTTCTGGCTACGCCCCGCTCTTCAGTCATCCCGCTGGGCTGCACGGAATCGGCCAGGAAGGGTCAGGCTCTCGTCCCACGCACGATGTCGTCGAGTTACCGCGCGAGTGCTTTCGAGCCGGGCACGTACCGGTTCTGTCGCTCGATGACGTGCCGAGGGCCCCGCTCCGCTGGTCGTCTCGCACCTTGCCCCGGCGCATGGAATGCCCCGAGTACCGCGGCCGCGCTCGCCGCAGAGCGCGCCGCGCGAGCCGCCGGCGGACCTTGAGGGCCTTCCGCCCGTCGTCGGTGAGGACCAGGGCGTCGAGTTCCCCCTGTTCCGCAACGGTCGACATGACAACCCGCTCCGCAGAGTCCAGCGGCCGGGTGAGGCCCGCCGCGAGCGCGGCGGCCGCGATGATGTTGCGGACCGTCCGGTCGCCGATCCCGCCCGCCCGGGTGGGATCGGCGGTCGGCCCGCCGTCGTCAGCATCCCCGCCTTGACCCGCCGCAACAGTGGACCGGACGTCACCCCTGCACTGGCGAGGACCGCCGCCCAGGCCCGGTACGCGTCCACCGGACAGGTGTCGTCGTCCTGCGCCGCGATCCGGATCACGTCGGCGGTCTTGCCGTACGCGTTCGTCTTGCTCAGCCGGAGCGTGGACAGCTCGACGAGCTCGCCAGTGTCCGGATCCACGAGCCGGATCGATTCCTCCACCACGTCCCGCAGGTTGAGGCTCGCCGGCTCCGAGGCGCGGCCCGCCATGTACCAGTCCAGGGACAGCACAAGAGCGTCCCGAATGCCCTCCACCGCGGTGCGGTCGAGGGTAGCCAGCATCGCGGCCAGGTCCCCGCGGGTGCACTCGGTGGTATGGAGAACATCCCCTTGGCCGCCGTCGTCGCGTGCCTCTTCCTGCGCGCGCTGGGAGACGATCGCCCGGATCAACGCACGCTCGGACTCGAGGACAGTCGTGCCGGCGGCGGCGAGACGCTCCGCGATCGTCGAGGTGTAGACGGCGATCGTCTCGGCCGGATGCCGCCGACCAGCGAGCGCGGCCGCGTAGTCCGCCAGCGTGCCCGCGTCGGTGTGGAGCCGGCCGCGCTCCTGACACCACGAGACGTAGGCCGCGGTACGAGAGTCCCGCGACCTTCGGGTGTTGTCCGGAGTCGAGGCGAGCGCCCGCTGCAGGGTCTCCACGTCGACCGCGTACCCGTCCGGAGTCAGGACCCGCCCGTCGGGCAGCGGGGTGTAGCCCCCGCCACCCGACAGCACGGTGCTCCCCGTCACGAGCTCCGGCGTCATCGCCGGCTCCCCACAGAGGAGTTGCTTCGGCGCCGGGCTGTGTCCCGCGCCATCACGGCGAACGCGGCGGACGTGCCGAGAGCGACAACCGCCACGAACCCGGACCACCGAGCCCAGCTCAGACCGTCGATGTCCCACGCTGCCACCGTCACCGCAGTGGCCAGCAGGCCGATCAACCCGAAACCGGTGCGCATATCCGCCGTGCTCATCCTCTGCCCTCTGCTTCGTACTCGATGACGGTCAGGCCGTCGGGCGATGCAGACGTATGCACCAGTCGACACGGCTGCGCAGCTCGAACCGGCCGGAATTCCGCCTGCGACAGGGTCACCCAGGCCGTCTCACCCCTGATCGTCGGACGAGGAGAGGCCCGGGAACCTCATCACAGCCGCTGGTGGATCGCCGCGACGTGAACGGCGGCCTCGAACCGAACCGAGAGCTTGTCATAGCGAGTGGCGACCGCCCGATGCTGCTTCAACGGCCGATCCCGCACTCCACCGCATGGCGGGCCTTGTAGTCCTGCCAGTCGACGGCAGGCGGGCGGCCGCCCGTACGGCCACGACCCTTGAGGTTGCGCACCTGGCCGGTCGGCTCGGGAACCGTGCTCCTGATCCCACGCCTGCGCAGGTAAGCACGGTTCGCGCGAGAGGAGTACGCCCTGTCTCCCCGCACCCGCAGCGGGCGAGTCCGTGGCCGGCCACCACCGGGCCTGGGAACCCGGATCGCGTTCAGAACCGGTTCGAACTGAGGGCTGTCGCCCCGCTGGCCTGCCGTGACCAGCAGCGACAACGGGTTCTGTCCCTGCTCGCACGCCAGACGGATCTTCGTGGTGAACCCGCCCCGGGACCTGCCCAGTCCGTGGTCGTCCGGCTCATGCCCCACTCCGCCGGGCGGCTCCTCCTGCCCGACGCCGTTCCGGCGGGCACCAGCCGCGTGCTGGTGGGCACGGCAGACCGTGGAGTCGACGTTGATCTCCCAGGTGATCAGCCCGGCCGCATCGGCCCGTGCCTGCAGCAACGTCAGCAACCGGGCCCACATACCCTGCCGTTGCCATCTGCGGAGCAGTCCGTAGACGGTTTGCCAGGGCCCGTACTCACGCGGCAAGTCACGCCATGGGACGATCCCGAGTTCTCGCCGTGTGCGGACCAGGGGGAGGCGAGCCGGCGCGTCGGAGCCGTAGTGCCGGTAGCCCGCGGCGGTCGGTAGCGAATGCCGAGCCGCATGCGGCCCGAGGGAATGCCGAGCGTGGCCGCTATCGTCGTCGCCTCGCGTCCGCGTGGGTGCGGACCACCGCGCCCCAGGCAGCCGCCACCGCGCCCCAGACCGTGCGGAGTCCGGGCTCGGCTGCCCGTACCGCGGCCACCACGGTCTCCGGGTCGGTGTCCGCCTCCCGTAGCAGCTCGCCGTCCTCGGCCGCCCACTCCGCGACCGTGTTCCCGGTGGCCTCCGGATGGAACTGCACCGCCCAACCCGCCCTCCCGAGCCGGAACGCCTGGTGCGGGCAGTCGTCGCCCGTGAGCAACGGGACCGCGCCGGGGGGCAGTCGGTCCATGTCGTCCCCGTGCCACTGCGCCGCGAGGGCGCCGTCCGGCACCCCTCCGAGCACCGGATCGTCCGTCGCCGCCGGCAGCCTCCTGAGCGGCACGGCGCCGAGCTCCGGTCCCTGGGGACGTGTCGTGACCGAACCGCCCAGGGCGTGGGCGACGATCTGACCGCCCAGACAGATCCCGAGCAGCGGTATCTCCGCGGCCACCGCCTCCCGTACGAGCGCCCGGACCTGCGGCAGCCAGGGAGCGGCCTCGTCGTCCTCGCAGTTCACGGACCCGCCGAGGACCAACAGCCCCGCATGGCCACCCAGGTCGGCCGGGAGCGTCGCGCCCTCCCAGGCGCGCACCACGTCGAGCCGGAGGCCGTCGCGTACCAGGCGCTCACCGACGAGCCCGGCGCCCGCTCCCTCCTCGTGCTGCACCACGAGTACGGCGGCGGGCAGGTGCGCGGTTCCGGCCGGGGCCCGGCCCGCGGCGGCCGCCGCCGCCACCCCCGCTGTCCGCGCGACCTCCGTCGTCCCTGCCGTCCGCGCCGCCCCCGCTGTCGCCGTCCCCGCAGCTCGCGTCGTCCCTGTCGTCTCCGTCGTCACGGTCGGTCCGCCTCCCAAGGTCCGCCCGGGAACGCCTCGTCACGTTCGCCGACCCCGGGGATCGCCGAAGAGTCGTTCGCGCGGGACCCCCGGGGGGCTCGTGCACGATCACGCCTGAGTAGCCGCCCGCGCCCGTCTGAGTACCTGGACCGATACGGGGTCGCCCGCGCGCTGCTGGAATGTGACCATGACCTTCGACGTCCGGCGACGCACCCGCCCCCTCCAGCACGTCACCGCCACCGGCACGGCCCTCGCCGTGGCCCTCGGTCCGGTGGTCGTCGGTGCGTTGCTCGCCCGGTCGGTGGGCGGCGACCCGATGGCGTCCGTCAACGCCCTGATCGCGGGCGGCGGCCAGCGCACCAGGATCTCGTCCGCCCAGCTCCGCTCCTCCGCCCTGCGCCGCTCGGGCGTGCGACTCCGCTCCCGGGCGACGCGAGGGGCCGTCCGCCCGCCCCGCGGCACCCGTACCGCACCGGTTCGCCGCCTCTCCCGTGCGGTTCCGCTGCCGCGCCGGGGCGGATCAGCCGCGCGGTTTGCGCGCCAGGAGGAAGCACTGCGGCGTCTTCTCCTCGGGGTGCGGCTCACGCACCAGACGGACCGACTCGACGAGACCGGCCGCCGCCAGGTGTCCCGCGACGCGGTCCGGTGACCAGCGGTACACGTCGAGCCTGACCTCATGGCCGTACGCCCGGTCGAGGCGTACGTGCCCGCTCCCCACCTTGAAGGCGACCAGGACATGGCCGCCGGGCGCCAGGACCCGTTGGAACTCGGTGAAGGACGCGACGATTTCCTCCTCCGGCATGTGCACCGTCGAGTACCAGGACAGGACCCCGCCGAGCGAGGCGTCCGGGAGGTCGAGCGCGGTCATCGACCCCACCTCGAAGCGCAGCCCCGGGTAGGTGTCCCGGGCGACCTCGATCATCCCCGGTGAAAGATCGACACCGAAGGCGTCGGCGCCGATGTCCCGCAGGTACGCCGCCACCCGCCCCGTACCGCAGCCGAGGTCTCCCACGGCGCGGGGCCCTTCTCCCGTCTCCACCGCTCTCACGAACTCCGCGAGCATCGCCCGGTCGAGCGGCACTTCCGCCAACTGGTCGGTGAGCAGTCGCTCGTAGTCGACGGCGACGGTGTCGTACGAGCGTCGGGTGGCGGTGATGTGCGCGGCTTCGGTCATGGCGGCACCTTAGGGATCCGGCCTCATCGACACGACACCCCCGGGGGCCGGACACGGTCCCGGTCCTCCGGCCGTGACCGGGGCCAGGGCCCGACGCGTGACGGCGGTGGCGGCGGTGGCGGCGGCGAGGGGGCTTGACGGTGGTCTGACATTCGCCATGTCGAACGGCTCCCGAGGGCCACTCGGATGAGCGATGATCACCACATCCGAGGAGGCACCCGGGAGTCAGCTTCGGGGCCATGACGAAGGGCACACCGAATGGCGAGGCGGCACCCCGTGCGGGACGACCACCCCACGAGCGGCGGCGTGGACGGAACCGCGCGTTCCGAGGGTGTGGACGGTGGCGACGCGACGCGTGGCACCAGTCGGCGCCGGTTCCTCGGGTACGTCCTCGCCGCCCCCACCCTCACCGTCGCCGCACAACTCGGAGCCGAGGCCCTCGCGCCCCGGCAGGCCGCCGCCGCGGCCCCGGCGCTCGTCCCCTCGCTCCCCGGACCCGCCGAACTCCTCGACCTCAACGAACTGCTCACCCTCGCGGCCCTCCCCACCAGCCACCTCATCACCATCCGCCTCGACGAGGACGGCACCGCCCACTTCGCGCTGCCCCGCGCCGAGGTCGGCCAGGGCATCACCACCTCCAGCGCCATGATCGTCGCCGAGGAACTCGACCTGCCCCTGGACAAGGTCGTGGTCACGCTCGCCGACGCGCGGCCCGAGCTGCTCTTCAACCAGCTGACCGGCGGCTCCAACACCACGTACTCCACCTACCACCCCCTGCGCGTCGCCGCCGCCGTCGCCCGCGGCCGGCTCCTGCACGCCGCCTCCCTCGTCCTCGGCGAGGCCCTCGGCACCCTCACCACCAAGGCCGGTGCCGTCCTCTCCCCGACCGGCGCACTGCTCGGCTACGGCGAGCTCGCCGTGCCGGCCGCCGCCGTGTCCGACACCGCCGTCGAGGTCACCCTCAAGGACCCCGACCGCTTCCGGCTCATCGGCACCGGACAGCGCCGCGTCGACGCCCTCGAAGCGGTCACCGGCCGCAAGAAGTTCGCGATGGACCTCCAGGTCCCCGACGCCCTGCCCACCATGGTCTGCCGCCCGCCCACCATCAACGGCACGGTCCGCTCCGTCGCCAACCTCGCCGAGGTACGGGCCCTTCCCGGGATCACCGACGTCGTCACCGTCTCCACCGGCGTCGCCGTCCGCGGCCGCACCTTCGGCCAGTGCATCGACGCCGTGCGCGCCCTCCGGGTCGAGTGGGGGCCGGGCACCGCCGAGGGCGCCTCCGACGCGACCGTCCTCGCGAAGCTCCGCCGGGCCGAACTCCCCCTGGTCGTACCGCCCCTGCCGCTGCTCACCAAGGCCGTCGACGCCCGTTTCACCTTCCACTTCGCCAGCAACGCGGCGCTGGAGACCAACTGCGCGATCGCCGACGTCCGGGAGGACTCCGCCGAGATCTGGGGCTCGCTCAAGGCGCCGATCGTCGCCCAGGAACAGATCGCCCTGAAGCTCGGTCTGCCGGTCTCCGCGGTCCGCGTCCATGTCACCGAGGGCGGCGGCTCCTTCGGCCGCAAGCTCTTCCACGACGCCGCCGACGAGGCCGCCGAGATCTCCCGCGCCATGGGCAAGCCCGTCAAGCTGATGTGGCACCGGACCGACGACTTCCGCCAGGGCCGCACGCACCCGATGTCCACCTCACGGGTCCGTGCCACGTACACCCTCGGCGAGGTCCTCACGTACGAGCAGCGGCACACTTCCGTGGCCACCGACTTCGGGCACGGCATCGGCGAGGTCCTCACGGCCGAGGTCGCCCGGTTGCCCGTCGGCGACCTCGCCTTCTCCGAGACGATGTTCCAGCTCACCCAGATCAGCCCCTACCACCTCGGCGTCACCACCCAGCTGCTCTCCGAGACCGACAAGGGCTTCAACACCGGGTCCATGCGCAACATCTACTCGCCCAACGTCCGCTGTGCGCAGGAACTCGTCATGGACGAACTGGCCCGGTGCATGGGACAGGACGCGTACGCGATGCGCCGCCGTCTCATGAAGGACCCGCGTGCCCGCGCCGTCCTCGACAAGGTCGCCGAAGTGGGGGAGTGGGGCCGCGCCATGCCCGCCGGCACCGCCCAGGGCATCGCCGTCCACACCGAGTACCACTCCGTCGTCGCCATGCTCGTCGAGATCGACTGCCGGCCCGGGACCACCGGGCGGAAGATCCCCGGCGCGGTCACCGGACCCCGGGTGACCAAGGCGGTCTGCGCCGTCGACGTCGGTCTCGCCGTCAACCCGCGCGGCCTGGAGGCCCAGATGATGGGCGGCATCTCGGACGGCATCGCCATCACCCTGACGTCCGGCCTCCACCTGCGCGACGGGCACTTCCTCGAAGGCAGCTGGGACCAGTACTTCTACACCCGGCAGTGGAACACCCCGCCCGAGCTCGAGATCATCGTGATGCCCTCGACCGGCGACAAGCCGGGCGGCGCGGGCGAACTCGCGGTCGCCGGCGCCATGGCCGCCGTCGCCTGCGCCTACGGCCGGGCCACCGGCACCATGCCGACGGTCTTCCCCGTCAACCACGCAGATCCGCTCGCCTTCACGCCCCTGCCGACCGTCCCGCCCGTCCCCGCCTCGCCGACCGACGGCCGCGACCGCGCCCTCTGAGACCTGGAGCAGCATCCGTGCCGCAGCACACCTTCATCCTGAACGGCAAGGCCGTCACCGCCGACGTCGAGGGCGACGTCCGACTCCTCTGGGTCCTCCGGGACGTCCTGGGCGTCACCGGGCCCAAGTACGGCTGCGGAGTCGGCGTCTGCCGGGCCTGTACGAGCCACCTCAACGGCAAGGCGTTCACGCCCTGCGCCGTGCCCGTCGAGGACCTCGCCCCGAGCGACGAGGTCACCACCATCGAGGGGCTCCCCGACACCGTCGGAAGCGACCTCCATCCCATGCAGGAGGCCTGGCTCGACCTCGACGTCGCCCAGTGCGGCTACTGCCAGCCGGGCCAGATCATGACGGCGGTCGCGGAGGTCCGCCGGGCCCGGGAGGCCGGGCGCGAGATCACCGAGGCGGACCTGGACACGATCCGGAACATCTGCCGGTGCGGGACCTACCACCGCATCCGACAGGCCGTCCTTGACGGCGCGCGCAGGATGACCTGACCGAGCCGACCGTCCGACAGCCCCGCGGCCTGCGGGCTTCGGGGCACAGGGACCTTCGGAAGGTCAGGCCCGGGCCGAGGTCCCCGGCGTCGCGCCGGGGACCTTGAGCGGCGAGGACGTGGACTCCGGTTCCGTACCGGCGAGCCGGGCGGCCTCGTTCCCCTCGCCCGACGCCACCGCCGCGGCCGGCGCCGGCCTCTCCCGTACCGCGTCCAGATACTCCGCCACCGCGTCCCGGTTCCGGGTGAGGCAGCGGATCCGCTCGGTCATGCGGTCCCGCTCGTCCTCCAGGGTGGCCAGCATCTCCGGGGTGGCGTCCGGGAAGTGGATGATCCGCGGCTTGTTCAGGCAGGGCAGGATCTGCTTGATGATCCGGGTCGGCAGACCGGCGTCCAGCAGGCCCCGGATCTGCATGACCCGGTCCAGGTTCGACTCGTCGTAGACCCGGTAGCCGTTGGGCAGTCGATCGGCGACGATGAGACCTTGTTCCTCGTAGTAGCGCAACAGCCTGCGCGGTGTTCCGGTGCGCTCCGACAGCTCCCCGATCCGCATGGACGCCCCCTCCGGCGACTCGCTTGACCTTCACATCAATGTGAGGGTTTGAGCATAGATCCATGGCCAACGACACGACAGCGGCGGCCCGTTCCGCCGCGCACGCCGCCTCCACGATCCCCGCTGCCTCCAGGACCCCCACCGCCTCCACCGCTCCCTCCGGCCGGCTGCCGCTCCTCGCGCTGCTCGCCCTCGCCACCGCCGTCTTCGTCACCAGCCTCACCGAGACCCTCCCCGCCGGCGTCCTGCCCGGAATGAGTGCCGACCTCGGTGTCGGCGAGGCCGCCATGGGCCAGTCGGTCACCGTCTACGCCCTCGGCACCGCTCTCACCGCCGTCCCCCTGGCCGCCCGCACCGCCGCATGGCGCCGTAAGCGCCTGCTGCTCACCTCGGTCGCCGGATTCGCCGCCGCCAACACCGTGACGGCCGTCTCCTCCTCGTACGCCCTCACCATGGGCGCCCGGTTTCTCGCCGGAGTCGCCGCGGGCGTCGCATGGGCCCTGCTCGCCGGGTACGCCCGGCGCATCGCGCCGCCGCACCTCCAGGGCCGGGCCGTCGCCGTCGCCATGACCGGCATCCCCCTGGCGCTCTCCCTCGGCGTGCCGGCCGGCACCTTCCTCGGTGAGGCCGTGGGCTGGCGGATCGCCTTCACCGCCATGACCGTCATCGCCGTCGTCCTCCTCGGCTGGATCGCCCTCGCGGTCCCCGACCTGCCGGGCGAGGCGCACGGCGGACGCGCCCCGGTCGCACGGACCCTGAAGGTGCCGGGCGTCCTCCCGGTCCTGGCCGTCACGTTCACCCTCGTCCTGGCCCACACCGTCCTCTACACCTATGTCGCCGCCTACCTCGGGCACCTCGGCATCGGCGGTTCCACCGGTCTCGTCCTGCTGGTCTTCGGCGTCGCCTCGCTCGCCGGGATCTGGCTCACGGGACGGCACATCGACCGCAGGCTCCGGATCCTGACCCTTGCCGGCACGGTCCTCGTCGCCGTGGCGGCCGCGGTGCTCGCCGTCCCGGCCGGCGGCACCGCGCTCGTCCTGACGGCCGCCGCGCTCTGGGGGGCGGGCTGGGGCGGCGCGCCCACCCTCCTCCAGACGGCCGTCGCCGACGCGGGCGGCGAACACGCCGACACCGCCCAGACCCTGCTGGTCAGCCTCTGGAACGCGGCCATGGCGGCGGGCGGCATCGCCGGCGGTGTCCTGCTCGACGCGCTCGGCGCGGGCGCCCTGTCCTGGAGCGTGCTCGTCCTCCTCGTCCCGGTGGTGGCGATCGTGGCGGGGGCCCGCGCCCACGGGTTCCCGGCCCGCCCGGGGCCCCGCCGGTGAACCGGACCGCACACGGCCGGAACGAGGAGCGGACCGCCCGGTCCGGCTCCGCGTCGAGTCCGTGGGGAACGCCCGAAGGCCCCCACCGCATCCACGCGGTGGGGGCCTTCGGGCGTTCTGTCGACGGGTCAGGCGGCCGGCGGGACCCGGGACGGCCGTCCGGCGCCGCGTGTCAGCACGTAGCCGCCGATGCCCGCGAGGGCCGCGAGGATGCCGCCCGCCGCGGTCCAGAGCCAGCGGTCGGACCACCAGCCGGAGGACCAGCCGTCGTCCGGGGCCGCGGCGTCGACGGCGGAGGGCCGGCCGGCCTTCTCGTCGGCCTCCGCCTGGTCGGCCGTGGTCGCCCCGGGCACGAGCGGCGCGGCGAGCGAGCCGTCGGCGGCGTAGGCGCCGCCCTTGTCGACGGTGCTCACCCCGAGCCGGGCCGTGAACGGCTGGCCGAGGTCCTCGTCCGGCAGCGAGGTGGCGGTCAGCCGCACGTAGTAGCTGCCGGGCAGCGGGTCGTTCGACCAGGTGTCGGCCGAGGCGCGCACCGGTCGCAGCACACAGGTGAGCCGCACGGTGGCGGT
This sequence comes from Streptomyces sp. NPDC029956, assembly GCF_055574655.1. Classification (NCBI taxonomy): domain Bacteria; kingdom Bacillati; phylum Actinomycetota; class Actinomycetes; order Kitasatosporales; family Streptomycetaceae; genus Streptomyces; species Streptomyces sp. NPDC029956. The sequence goes on from NZ_JBVHZJ010000014.1 coordinate 39,638, forward strand.
CTCCTTCGCCGCGGCGCGGGACTGGGTCCCGTACATGCACGGCTGGCGCCGCCGGAGCCCGTCGTACACGTCGACCCGCCAGGTGGCGGGTCCGTGCCGCAGTGCCGCGTCGGGCAGGGTGACGGTGGCGTTCACCGTCGGCCGCTGCCCGGTGTCCGCCGGGAACACCCAGTACAGGTAGTCACCCGTGGCGGCCTGCGCGGTGGCCTCCTGCCCGGGGAGGAACCGGGCGGCCGTACGGAACGTGGTGCCGGCCTCCGTCGGCCCCGCGGTGGAGGCGGTGTCCTCGCCCGGGGCGGTCGAGGGCGAGGGGGAGTCGGCCAGGGCGGCCGGGGCCGCGAGGCCGAGGAGAGCGGCGCCCGCGAGGGCGGCCGTGGCGAGCATGCGTACGGTACGCATCAGTGGGTCCTCCAGACAGCGACGCGCCAGCGGGACAGCCAGCCCCAGAGCAGACCGGCCACGAAGCCGACGAGCACCAGCGCGCCGAGCAGCCACCAGCCGCGGCCGAGGCCGAACGACGCCACGTCCGACGCGGTCGACGGGCCGTCGACGACGTCCACGGTCAGCTCGATGGGCATGCCCGGCGTCGTCTTGACCGACGGGGGAGCGGAGAACGAGTTGCTGATCTGGAGACAGACCGTCTCCGCGGCCGGCTTGCCGTCCTCGGGCTCGTCGTCGAGCTCCGGCTTCGGGTAGCGCAGGCCCGTCGAGATGACGTCGGTGCGTCCGTCGCCGGCCTCGGAGCCGCGGACGATCTCCCTGCCGTGGCGGGTCACGGCGCGCAGCAGCACGCCGTAGTCGTTGTTGACGGCACGGTCGGCCGACACGCTGACGGAGGCGCGGAGTTCCTGACCGGGCAGCAGGTCCACCCGGTACCAGCGGTGCTGGCCGAAGGCCTCGCGGTCGGTGTACAGGCCGGGCTTGAGCTGGGGCGCGTCGGCGCAGCGCAGCGTGCCCTCGGTGGCCACCGGAGTGACGACCGGGTCGGCGGCACGGTCGACCAGCTGCCGGACCCGGCGGGAGAGCTCCTCGGTTCGGTGGACGGAGGTGTAGGTGCCTCCGGTGGCCTCCGCGATGCAGATGAGCTGCTGCCGGGTCTTGGCGTCCGGCACCAGACCCAGGGTGTCGATGACGAGATGGATGCCCTTCGCCGCGATCTCGCGCGCCACCTGGCACGGGTCGAGAGGGGCGCAGGTGTCCTCGCCGTCCGTGATGAGCACGATCCGCCGGGTGGCCTCACCGCCCTCCAGGTCCTCGGCCGCACCGAGCAGCGCCGGACCGATCGGGGTCCAGCCGGTCGGGGCCAGGGTGGCCACGGCGGTCTTGGCCTCGGTCCGGTCGAGCGGGCCCACCGGGTAGAGCTGGCGGGTGTCCTTGCAGCCCCGCTTGCGGTCCTGCCCGGGGTAGTCGGCGCCGAGGGTGCGGATGCCCAGCTGGACCTCCGAGGGCACCGCGTCGAGGACCTCGTTGAAGGCCTGCTTGGCCGCGGCCATCCGGGACTTGCCGTCGATGTCCTTGGCCCGCATGGAGCCGCTCACGTCGAGGACCAGCTCGACCTTGGGGGATTCCTTCGCCACCGGCGCGTCCGCGGTCGCGCCTGTCGGCAGGAGCGCGACGCTCAGGGCGGCGAGCAGCGCGCAGGCCCCGGTCGCCAGCCGTTTTCTCGTGATCATCGCCGGATCGTATTGATGATCCTCCGACAATCCAAAACGAGGGTGGGCGCCGGGGCCTGAGATGCGGTCAGAACGGGGGAGACCGCGCGGCTCGCCGCGGCGGTCTCCCGGGGGTCAGCGGTGCTCGGGGTTCGGGAAGTCCGGCTTGCAGCCCGCGTCCCATGCCGAGCGCTGGTTGCCGTGCGCCGGGATGCCGCCCGTCCGCTTGAGGAGTCCGGCGACATGCATCAGGTTCCAGGCCATGAACGTGGTGTTGCGGTTGGTGAAGTCGTTCTCGGGGCCGCCCGATCCCGGGTCCAGATAGGAGGGGCCGGGGCCGGCCGCGCCGATCCAGCCCGCGTCCGCCTGCGGCGGCACCGTGTACCCCAGATGCTGGAGGCTGTAGAGGACGTTCATCGCACAGTGCTTCACGCCGTCCTCGTTGCCGGTGATCAGACAGCCGCCGGCCCGGCCGTAGTACGCGTACTGCCCGGCGCTGTTGAGGAGGCTCGAGCAGGCGTAGAGCCGCTCGATCACCCGCTTCATCACGGAACTGTTGTCGCCGAGCCAGATCGGCCCGCACAGCACGAGGATGTCGGCGGCCATCACCTGCTCGTACAGCGCCGGCCACGCGTCCGACTCCCAGCCGTGCCCCGTCATGTCCGGCCATACCCCGGTCGCGATGTCCAGGTCGACGGCCCGCACCAGGGAGGTCGTCACGCCCTGCGCCTCCATGACGGACCGGCTGCGCTCGATCAGCCCCTCGGTGTTGCTGACCTCGGGGGAGCGCTTGAGCGTGCAGTTCAGGTAGAGCGCGCTGAGGTCGTCGTACCGGTACTGGGCGGGATCGGGGGCGGTCATCGACGGTCTCCTCACGGGACGGGGGCGGCCCCTCCCGGGACCACCCCCCAGCCTGCGCACGTCCTCGCTCCCGGGCCACCGGGCCGCGACCGAACGCATGAGCAGCCGTCAGGGACCGCGATGTCGTCCCTACGCCGACGGGTGCGGCGGCACGGCGTCGACGAGTGCCGCAAGGGCGGCTCCGAGCCCCTGCGCCCCCGGTCCCGCCGCGCCGCCCGGCTCACTCATGTAGACATCGCGCCGGATCTCGATCATGAGCGCGCTGACCCGGGGATCCTTGCCGTAGTACGACAGCGGTACGTACGTCCCCGCGAAGGGCGTGTCCGTCGCAAGACCCCCGAACCCGGCGAACGCCTCCCGTGCCGCGTCCAGCAGCGCCGGCGGCGTGTGGAAGGCGTCGGTGCCGAGGCAGACCGGCGGGCGGGGCCCCTCGCCGTGCAGCTCGTACGGCAGCGGCCCGGTCGGGTACGAGTGGACGTCGACGATCACGGCCCGCCCCGTCGCCTCCAGCCGCCCGGCCACGGCGGCGGCCATGCCCTCGGCGTACGGCGTGAAGTACCGGTCGATCAGCGGCGCCGGGTCGAACCCGGCGGGGCGGAGCGCGGCCCGGTGCGTCGTCCGCGTGTACACCGCGCCCATCCCGACGGCCAGCATCTCCTCGCGCTCGTCGGGGAAGCGCTCGGGGTCGACGACCAGGCGGGACAGCCGGTTGACGAACTGCCAGGGAGTCGCGCCGGCGGCGGCCGCGGCCACGGCGGCGATCTCCGCCGTGTGGGCGTCGGTGATGTGGTCGAGCTCGCGGTCCAGTTCGCCGTCGTCGAGCAGGATGCCCTCGCGCACGTCCGGGGGTATCACCCGGGAGGAGTGCGGGACATGGAGGAGGACGGGGGAGTCCGGGGCGCCGGCGAGGACGTCGTACGAGCGTGAGGTCATCGGCTCACCCTTCCACAGGTCGGGCCCGCCGTGGAGTGTGCCCGGCGCGCGCCGTACGCCCCGCCGGCACTGCTGGTTCAGGACCCCTGTCGGCCGTCACCGGTCGGCCGTCACCGGTCGACCGTCACCGCCGCATGGATGGTCTTCCCGTCCGGCCTCGCGTCCACGGTCACCTCACGGCACAGCCGGAGCACGATCGGCCAGCCGTAGCCGCCGAGGCGGAGCCCCTCGCGGCGCTCGTACAGCGGGGCCTCACCGCTGGCGTCGGACACGGACACCGTCACCCGGTCGTGCCCGACCCCGATTCCGAACCCCGTGACACCGCCGGCATGCCGGTGCGCGTTCGTGACCAGCTCCGAGGTGACGAGCAGCAGGTCCTCGACCTGGCAGGGCCGCAGGGGCCCGAGCGCGGCGAGGGCGTCGCGGACGACCGTGCGCGCCTGGGCCGGGGTACGGACCGGGGGTGAACCTGCGTTCCCGGCGTCGCACGGATCCGCCCCCGGGGCCGGGGACAGGGTGTCGCTCCAGGTGTTCATCACGGATCCCTTTCTTCCTGTCCGATATCTCAGCAGCTGATGCGTTTCGTCTGCCCGTTCGAACCGGGGTGATGCCTTCCGCTCGGCCGGAATCGGCCGGGAGCGGAGGGGGAGTGCCTGCCGGAAGCGGGGGTACGAGAACCAGGAACGCTGAACGGACCGCGAGCCAGAGGAGGTTGTCCCTGTGCGGACCGATCCGGGCGAGGCGACGAAGACGAACGCGACGAAGACGAACGCGACGAACGGCGTGGGCGAGGAACTGCCCTTTCCCGAGGTCCCGCACGCGGTTCCACCCCGGGACGCGCGTGCCCTGTCGAAGGTGTTCTTCCGTGAGCTGGCGGCGCGGGAGGAGGGCACCGCGGGGCACCAGTACGTCCGCAACACCCTCATAGAGATGAACATGTCACTGGTGGTGTACGCGGCGGGGCGGTTCCGGGCGCGTGGCGACGAGCGGGAGGACATCCTCCAGGTCGGCATGGTCGGCCTGATCAAGGCGATCGACCGCTTCGACCTGTCGCGCGAGGTGGAGTTCGCCACCTTCGCCGTGCCGTACATCCTGGGCGAGATCAAGCGCTTCTTCCGCGACACCACCTGGGCCGTGCACGTCCCGCGCCGCCTCCAGGAGGCGCGGGTGGAGCTGGCCAAGGCCACCGACGAGCTGAGCTCACGGCTCGGCCGGGCCCCGCGCATCTCCGAGCTCGCGCCGGTCATGGACCTGTCCGAGGACGAGGTCGTCGAGGCCCAGGTCGCCGCCAACGGCTACCACTCCACGTCCCTGGACGCCGCGCTCGCCGGCGGCGACAACGAGGACGAGGACGCCGCGTTGGCCGACCTCATCGGCGAGGAGGACCCGGCGCTCGCACTCTTCGAGGAGTTCCACACCCTCGCGCCGCTCGTCGAGGCCCTCGCGCCGCGCGACCGGCTGCTGCTGCACCTCCGCTTCGTGGAGGAACTCACCCAGACCCAGATCGGCGAGCGGATCGGTGTCTCCCAGATGCACGTCTCACGGCTGCTCGCCCGCAGCCTGGACCGGCTGCGGGACGGCATGATCGAGGACGGTGGTGACGCCCGAGAGGGCTGAGTGCCGGACCCGCCTGTCCCAGCGGCCCCCCGCCCTGTCGGACCCCCCCTGTCCCAGCGGCCCCCCGCCCTGCCGGACCCGCCTGTCCCAGCGGCCCCCCGCCCTGTCGGACCCCCTGTTCCAGCGGAGCTACGCGCCCTACCGGACCCACCCGGCCGACTGAATCCTCGCCGTCAGCGGACCGAGCTCAGGAACGCGCGGGTGCGCTCCTCCGCGGGCGCGTCCAGGAGCTGGTCGGCCGGACCCGACTCGACGATCCGGCCGCCGTCGAACATCAGGATCCGGTCCGAGACGTCCCGGGCGAAGCCCATCTCGTGCGTCACGCAGAGCAGGGTGATGTCGGTCCGCCGGGCGACGTCCCGCAGCACGTCCAGCACCTCCGCCACGAGTTCCGGGTCCAGCGCCGAGGTCACCTCGTCCAGAAGCAGGATCTCGGGCCGCATCGCCAGCGCGCGGGCGATGGCCACCCGCTGCTGCTGGCCGCCGGAGAGCCGGGTCGGCCGCGCGTCGACCTTGTCGGAGAGCCCGACCAGGGCGAGCAGGTCCCGGGCCCGGAGCCCGGCTTCCTCCCGGCTCTCGCCGAGCACGTGCACGGGCGCTTCCACGACGTTCTCGAGGACGCTCATGTGGGGGAAGAGGTTGAACTGCTGGAACACCATGCCGATCCGCCGCCGTCGCGCCGCCAGATGACGTTCGCTCGCCGGAACCAGCTTCCCGGCCGTCCGGCCCGGCATGTGGGAGAACGGCTCCCCGTCCACGTGGATGACGCCGTCGGTCACCCGCTCCAGCGTCATCAGCAGCCGGAGGATGGTGGTCTTCCCGGAGCCGCTCGGGCCGATCAGCGTCACGCGCTCCCCGCGGCCGACCTCCAGGTCGAGGCCGTCGAGCACGGTGTGGTCCCCGAACCGCTTCGTGACCCGGTCGAAGCGGACCGCCGGGTGCGTCGTCGGATGCGGGTCCGGGTGCGCCGCCGGATGCGCGGTCGGGTCCTTGGCGAGGTTCTCGGACAGCTCCTCAATGGGCAAGGCGTGTCTCCAGTCGTCGTATCAGCACCGAGGTCGGCCAGCTCGCGAGCAGGAACACGGCGGCGGCGAGGGTGAAGCTCTCCAGATAGGCGAAGTGGGTGCTGCCGAAGGTGTTCGCCTCGTGGACCATCTCGTGCACCGTGATCACCGAGAGCAGGGGCGTCTCCTTGAACATGGAGACCGCGTAGTTGCCCAGCGGCGGCAGCACGTTGCGCACGGCCTGCGGCAGCACCACCGCGCGCCAGACCCGCCGGCGCGGCAGCGACAGCGCCGTGCACGCCTCCCACTGTCCCTTCGGTACGGCGTCGATGCCCGTGCGGTACACCTCGGAGAGGTACGTGGCGTAGTGCACGCCCAGGACCAGGACACCGAGCGTCGGCGCGTCGAGTCCCGGGATCAGTACCCATGCCGCGAACAGCTGCACGAGGAGCGGGGTCGTGCGGACGAACCCGGCCGCCCCGCGCACCGGGAGGGCCAGCCACGCGGGCCCCGCGCGCTGGGCGAGGGCGAGCAGGAGCCCCAGGACCATCGCGACGGCGAAGGCGAGCACCGTTGCGACCAGGGTGACGCCGAAGCCTTCGAGAACGGTCGGCAGAGCGGCCCGGGCCGCCTCTCCGTCCCACATCAGACGCCTCCTTCCTGCCCGAGACGGGCCTTCGCCGCCCGCTCGAGGGCGTTCATGAGGAGGCTCAGGACGACGGCCATGGCGAAGTAGAGCCCGAGGAGCAGCAGGTACGAGGCGGCCGTCGCGCCCGTCGAGGAGCGCAACTGGTCGATCTGGAAGGTGAGATCCGGGACCGTGACCAGGGAGAGCAGCGGCGTCGCCTTGAGCAGTTGGACGAGGAGGTTCTTGAACGGCGCCACCATCAGGGCGTGCGCCTGCGGCAGGACGACCCGCCGCAGCCGCAGCACCGGGCCCATGCCGAGCGCGATCGCGGCCTCGGTCTGGGCGCGGGGGACCGCGGTCACCGCGCCCCGCACGACCTCGGAGCCGTATGCCCCGAAGTTGAGGCCGAGCGCGAGGACGCCGCAGGCCAGCGGCTCCAGCCGGAAGCCGACCATCGGCAGCGCGAAGAACAGCCAGAAGAGCTGCACGTACAGCGAGGTGCCCCGGAAGAACTCCACGACGACCCGCACCGCTCCGCGCACCGGCAGCCGCGCCGACCGGGACGGCAGGCCGAGGGTGTACGCGAGGAGCAGTGCGAGCGCGGCACCGAGCACCGTGGCTTCCACCGTGGTCAGGAGCCCCTCGCCGAGCCGGGGCAGGGCCCGCCGGAGCTCGGGGAGGAACTCAGCCATGCCGGCCGCCCTTCACGCGGCGCACAGGTCGGCGGTCCGCAGGGAACGGGGCGGCACCTCGCGGGCGGTGAAGCCGTAGCGGCCCAGGAGCTCCACGAACCGGTCGGGGGATCCGGTGATCTTGCGGAGCTCCTGGTCGAACGCGTCCCGCAGCCCGGTCGCGCCCGGCCGGAACACGGCTCCGCCCGCGCCGAGCTGCCGCACGCCGTCGACCACCGGCACGAACGCCTCGGTGACCTCCACCGCGGCGTCCCGGTTCGTCCGCGCCAGCCAGCGCAGCGAGATGGCGGTCAGCGCGAACGCGTCGATCCGCCCGGCGAGGAGGGCGTCGAGACCGTCCTGCTGCTTGGCCAGCGTCTTCACCGACCCGTCGGGAACACCTGCGGCCTTGGCGAACGACGCCTCCACCGCGGCCGTCAGCACGCCGACGGTGATCCCCTTCGCCGCGCAGGACGCCAGGTCGCTCAGCCCCTTCGGATTGCCCTTGCGGACCATCAGCGCGGTCGGGGAGACGAACTCCGGCTCGGAGAAGATCACCTTGGCGCAGCGCTCGGGCGTGATCGACATGCCCGCGCTCACGACGTCGAACCGGTCGGCGAGGAGACCGGGGATCAGCGCCCCGAACTCGGTTAGTGTCGGGCGCAGTTCGCGCACCCCGAGCGCCGCGAACACCTCGCGGTGCAGCGTCGGCGCCTCACCGGCCGGCTCGGCGCCGTCCTGGAAGCCGTACGGCGCCTCACCGGCGAACCCGACCCGTACGAAGCCCTGTTTCCGCAGCCGCGCCAGGAGCGCGCCGTCGTCCTCGGGCGCGCCCGAACCGACCTGGGTGCGGGTGCAGGCCGCAAGGAGCCCCGAGGTCAGGGCGAGGCCGCCGAGGAGCGCGGTTCTGCCGAGGAAGCCGCGTCGGTCCAGGCGTGCCGGGCCGGTCACGCGTGGTCCCACGAGGGCGCGGCGATGAACGAGGGCCGCCGGACCGGGGCGGCGAAGGGCGCCTCCGGCTGGTTGTCGACGCTGTTGAAGACGAGGAACACGTTGCTCCGGGGGTACGGGGTGATGTTGTCGCCCGACCCGTGCAGCGCGTTGCAGTCGAACCAGGTGGCGGAGCCGGCCGGACCTGTGAAGTGGCGTATGCCGCAGGCGTCGGCGAACGTGGTCAGCGCCTCGTGGGAGGGCGTACCGGCGTCCTGCATCTGGAGCGACCTCTTGTAGTTGTCCTTCGGCGTGGCACCGGCGCAGCCGAGGAACGTGCGGTGCGAACCCGGCATGATCATCAGGCTGCCGTTGGTGGTGTGGTTCGGCGTGAGCGCGATCGACACCGACACGGTCCGCATCTGCGGCAGCCCGTCCTCCGCGTGCCAGGTCTCGAAGTCCGAGTGCCAGTAGAAGCCGCTGGCCCCGAAGCCCGGCTTGACGTTGACCCGCGACTGGTGGACGTAGACCTCGGAGCCCAGGATCTGGCGGGCGCGCCCGATGATCCGCGGGTCCTCGGCCAGTCGGCCGAAGACCTCGCTCATCCGGTGCACCTCGAAGACGGAACGGATCTCCTGGGAACGGGGCTCGACGACCGCCCGTTCGTCCGCCCGTACGACCGGGTCGGAGACGAGCCGGTCCAGCTCCGCACGGAGCACGTCGACCTCGTCCGGGGTGACGATCTCGTCCACCGTGATGAAGCCGTCGCGGTCGTACTCCTCCAGTTCACGGGCCCAGAACGGGCCCGCCGTGCCGGGCTCGGACCACACGACGGGGTCCTTGCGGCCGATCAGTTCCTCCTTGGGGCCACGGGTGGGGTAGAGGTCGACGGGGCGGGTGGGTGCGGAGGGCATGGGGGAGCGTGCTTCCTTTCGCGTAGGGATGCGGCTGGAGTGCCGGGCTCAGGCGTCGTCGGAGGCGGACGCGGGTTCCGTCAGCAGCGGGTAGACGCCGTTCTCGTCGTGGTCCTCGCGCCCCGTCACGGGCGGGTTGAAGACGCACAGGCAGCGGAAGTCGGCCTTGACCTTGAGGGTGTGGCGCTCGTGCCCGTCGAGCAGATACATCGTTCCGGGCACGATGGTGTACGTGCGGCCCGTCTCGTGGTCGGTGAGTTCGGCCTCACCGGCGGTGCAGACGACGGCCTCGACGTGGTTCGCGTACCACATCGCGGTCTCGGTGCCGGCGTACAGCACCGTCTCGTGGAGGGAGAACCCGACCCGCTCACGGGCCAGGACGATGCGCTTGCTCTCCCAGGTGCCCGAAGCGGCCCTCACGTGCCGCTCGGTGTTCTCCAGCTCGTCGAAGGTACGGACGATCATGGGGTACGACTGCCTTTCGGGTGTTCGGTGTTCGGTGTTCGGTGATCGGTGATCGGGTCATCCGGGTCATCGGACCGTCGGTCGGACGAACGACGGTCGGAAGAGGTGTCAGGCGGTGTGGCGGACGGAGCGGGCCAGGATGCCGAGGCCCTCGTCGAGCTCGTCGTCCGTCGCGGTCAGCGGCGGCAGCAGCTTGACCACCTCGCCGCTCGGGCCCGAGGTCTCCACGAGGAGGCCGGTCTCGAAGGCGCGCCGGCACACGGCGTCGGCGCGCTCCCCGTCGGCGAACTCCAGGCCCCACACCAGTCCGCGGCCGCGGACGGACACACCGGTGCGTCCGTCGCCCCCGCACAGGTCGAGGAGGGCGCGCTCCACCCGGTCCGCCCGCCCCAGGGTGCGCCCGCGCAGGGCGCCGTCGCGCCAGTAGGCGTCGAGGGCGGCGGTGGCGGTGACGAAGGCGGGGTTGTTGCCGCGGAAGGTCCCGTTGTGCTCGCCGGGCTGCCAGACGTCGAGCTCCGGCCGGAACAGGCACAGGGCCATGGGCAGGCCGTAGCCGCTGATGGACTTGGACAGGGTGACGATGTCGGGCGTGATGCCCGCCTCCTCGAAGGAGAAGAAGTCGCCGGTGCGGCCGCAGCCCATCTGGATGTCGTCGACGATGAGGAGCATCTCGTGCCGGCGGCAGAGTTCCGCGAGCGCGCGCAGCCACTCGGCCCGTGCGACGTTGATGCCGCCCTCGCCCTGGACGGTCTCGACGATCACGGCCGCCGGGTGGTCGAGGCCGGAGCCGGCGTCGTTGAGGAGCCGCTCGAACCAGAGGAAGTCGGGGAGCTGACCGTCGAGGTAGTCGTCGAAGGGCATGCGGATGGCGTGGTGCAGCGGGACGCCCGCGCCGGCGCGCTTGGCGGCGTTCCCGGTGACGGCGAGGGAGCCGAGGGACATGCCGTGGAACGCGTTGGTGAAGGAGACGACCGTCTGCCGCCCGGTGACCTTGCGGGCGAGCTTCAGCGCCGCCTCCACGGCGTTGGTGCCGGTGGGGCCCGGGAACATCACCTTGTAGGGCAGGGCGCGGGGCTCCAGGACCGTGCTGCGGAAGGTCTCGAGGAAGTCGCGTTTGGCGGTGGTCGACATGTCGAGGCCGTGGGTGACGCCGTCGTTGCCGAGGTATTCGAGGAGGGCCCGCTTGAGCACGGGATTGTTGTGGCCGTAGTTCAGCGAGCCGGCGCCGGCGAAGAAGTCGAGGTACGGACGCCCGTGCTCGTCGTACAGCCTGCTGCCGGTGGCGCGTTCGAAGACGACGGGCCAGGCGCGGCAGTAGCTGCGGACCTCCGATTCGACGGTCTCGAAGACGGAGGGCGTGGCGATGTCGGTCAGGGTCACGAAGCTCTTCTCCAGAGTGGGTTCGGGGGTGTGGTGTGCGCGGTCGACGGCTCAGGAGACCTGCGGGCCGAGGGGGCCGATGCGGTACAGCACCTCGGACTCGTGGCCCGCCGCGGGGAACGCGGCGGCCGGGAAGAGGACCTCCTGCGTCACCTCCGCGCCGTGCCGGCGTGCGAACGACCGGAAGAGCCGGTCGGAGGCCAGGTTCCCCGGGGTGACGGTCGCCTCGATCCGGTTGATGCCGTGCTCGGCCGCGACCTGCGCGGACAGAGCGTCGAGCAGGGTCCCGGCTACCCCGGTTCCGCGGTGCGAACCCTCGACGGCGATCTGCCAGACGAAGAGGGTCTCCGGCTCGTCGGGGCGCAGATAGCCGGTCACGAAGCCGATCGGGCGTCCGGAGGCGTCACGGGCGACCGTGGTCGTGGCGGCGAAGTCGCGGCACCACAGCAGATAGCTGTACGGCGAGTTGAGGTCGAGTTCCCCCGATCCGCGTGCGATGCGCCAGAGCTCGGCGCCGTCCGCGATCGTCGGGGGAGTCGTGCGGTGGGTCGTGGTCGTAAGGCCAGTGGTCAACGGGGTCATGGGCGCCGAAGCTACCCAGTGGATCTCGGAACTTCCTGGTCCGGACGGGTTGTTGTGGACAGGCAGGCGTGATAAATGAACCGGCGGCTTCCGGGGCGGAAATGTGCGCCGCGTCGCACGGAATAGACGTCGATACCGGGATGAACTGACCGTTTGTAACGGATGGATAACGTCTCTCGGGTGTATCTGCACTTCGCGCCAAGAGCGTGAGAACATCCGCCATCTGACGTTTGAGGGCTGCTCCAGCGGTCAGGTGTAGAGGTTCCTCCGTGCGCGGTGCCCGACGGGCCCGGTCCGGAACGGGTGCCGGAGCCGGGCCCGAGCCGCCCCGGAACGTGCCGGAGCCGGGCCGGGTACGACGACCCCGGCCCGGCTCCTCTCACCGCTGCGGTGCTCGGACTACCAGATCGCCTCGACCCACTCCGGGTGGTCGATGAAGGGGTTCCGGTTGCCCTGGTAGGTGGTGTGGATGATGTCGTTGCGGCGCTCCTCGAAGGCGCTCGGCGGATCCTGCTCGTTCCACTGCTTCAGGATCGAGAGGCGGCCGTGGAAGCGGACGCTGCCGTTGGTGGTCGACTCGTTGGGCTCCAGGTCGGCCCAGGCGTCGTCGCCCTCGTAGCGGACGGCCATGTAGAGGATCATTCGGGCCACGTCGCCCTTGTCGGCGTCGCGCGGCTCGAACGAGTTGCTGTCCGTGTAGCTGCCGGGGGCGCCGCTGACGGCGCTGCCGCCGTTGTCGAAGTCCTTGTTGCCGCGGATGCCGTTGACCTGGACGTCCGCCGCACGCAGGTGGTGCAGATCGGTGCCGGGGCCGGCCGAGGTGCCGAAGTTTCCGTGCGACTGGGCCCAGGTGTGTTCGCGGTTCCAGTCCCCGACGTCGCCGCCGTTGAGGCTCTTGCTCCGCGAGGTCCCGCTGTAGAGCAGGATGACGTTGTTGGTGTTGCCGGGGTCCTGATCGGTGACCTTCAGCGCGTTCCAGACCGCGTCGTACGAGATCCTGCTCTGGCTGCTGATGATGGTGTGCAGCGAGGACTTGAGGCTCGTTCCGGTCTTGCCGATCGCGTTCTTGTAGTACGTGCTGTCGTACGCGGTGGTGGTGGCGCCGGCGGGGGTAGCGGCGACCGTGGGGAGCGTGACGCCGACGAGGGTGGCGGCGACGGCCGCTGCCCACACCTTCCATCTGCCGATCCGCACAACGGACATGGGGGGCCCTTTCCCGGGGACGGTACGCGTCGGACGGCGGGCGTCGGCTCAACGATTCCGCTGTCTACGCGTGTTGACTTCGTGTCATCGGGAGAGTGGCACACGACAGGTACCTGTCATGTAACGGGGAGGAGGCTGTTCCATGACGAGTTCGCATATGGCGGGACCGGGAGGGCCTTCCCGTGCCCGTCCTCGTCGGGTGCGGCCGGGGCCCGGTGTCCTCAGACGCCCCGGACGTCCACCGGCATCCCCTTCGGCTCCTTGATGCGCTTCATGATGATCTGCGAGTTGACCTCGGTGACGCCGGTGAGGGTCGTCAGCCGCTCGATCCACAGCCGCTCGTACGCCGCCAGGTCGGCGACCGCGATCCGCAGCAGACAGCCGGGGCTCCCGAACAGCCGGTACGCCTCGATGACGTCCGGCACGTCCTGGAGCGCCTCCTCGAAGGCCTCCACCGTCTCCCGGTCCCGCCGCACCTCCACCGAGACGAGCACCTCGAAGCCCCGCCCCACGGCCTCCGGATCGATGATCGCCCGGTATCCCCGGATCACCCCGTCCTGCTCCAGCTGGCGGACCCGGCGCAGACAGGGCGACGGACTGAGCCCCACCCGCTGGGCCAGCTCCTGGTTGCTCAGCCGGCCGTCGTTCTGAAGCTCGCGCAAGATGTGGAGATCGATTCGGTCCATGACGCAATCATCTACCACGACGAAACGATACAGCGGCTGATTTCGCAATCGCCTTGCGCGGCTTCTGCCCTATCGTTGCGACGCAGGGCGATTTCGGTACGGAGTAAGGACGGCAGGCATGAAGCGGACGAACGACGGGGGAGCGCGCCGGATCGTCGTCATCAGCACGGGCGGCACGATCGCCAGCCGCTGGCAGGGCACCGGCTACGCCGCCGACGCCTCCGGCAACGACGTGCTGGCCACCGCCCCGCTTCCCGAGGGCGTCACCGTCGAGGTCGTCGACCTCTTCAACGTCAACAGTTCCCGCGTGACCGCGGCACACCAGCTCGCTCTGCTCAGGACGGTCCACGAGACCCTCGCCGATCCCGGCGTCGACGGCATCGTGATCACCCACGGCACCGACACCCTCGAAGAGACCGCCTTCTTCCTGGACCTCCACCACACCGATGCCCGCCCGGTCGTCCTCACCGGCGCCCAGCGCCCCTTCGGCACCGGCGACGGGGACGGCCCCGGCAACCTCTACGACGCGCTCCAGGTGGCCTCCTCCGTCAGCGACCTCGGTGTTCTCGTCGTCTTCGACGGCCGCGTCCACGCCGCCCGCGGCACCGTCAAGACCCAGACGCTCGCCGCCGACGCCTTCTCCGACCCCTCGGCCGAGCGTCTGGGCCGCGTCGGCTTCTCCCGTGTCGACATCGAGCGGCAGCCGGAGCGTCCGACGCCGCTGCCGTTGCCCGCCGCCGCGGACAAGGCGGACCCCGACGTCCCCGACGCCGTCCCGGTGCCCCGGGTCGCCATCGTCACGCACCACTCCGACGGTGATCCCTTCCTCCTGAACGCGGCCGTCGGCGCCGGCGCCCGGGGCATCGTCCTCGTCGCCACCGGCGCGGGCAACGCCACCCCCGAGATCGCCGCCGCCGTGGCCGACGCGGTCGCCCAGGGCGTCCTGGTCGCCGTGACCACCCGCGTCCCCGCCGGGCCGCTCGCCGAGATCTACACCGGCGGCGGGGCCGTCGACCTCGTCGCCGCCGGAGCGCTGCTCACCGGCACGCTCCGCGCCGCGCAGGCACGGATCGCGGTCCTCGCGACGCTCCTCGCCGACGGCGGCACCGGCGCGGGCGACCCCGTCCGCAGCACCGCCCTGCTGCGCCGCCTCCTCGACGGGCCCGTCCGCGCGGAACCGGCCCTCGCCACCGGCGGCTCCCGCTCGGCCTCGGCCGTCGCCGCCCGCGCCTGACCGGCGCACCCCAGAACCCCGGCTCGCGGGCGGCGCACCCCCCCGCCCGTCCGCGAGCCGGAGCCACCCTTCGGGACGCCTCTCCCGGGCTGTGACCGTACGGCCCCGAGGCGGCCCGTCACCCTCGCCGCTCGCCCGTCAGCGATGCCCGCACCCGCCCCGCGTACCCCTGGCAGGGCCGTGACGCGCCCGCGTGCCTCCGGGCGCGGCTCCCACGCGTGCGCGTGCACCCGGTCAGGCCCCCGGCACGCCCTCGCCGACACCCTTCCGTGCCCGCCCCGGCACTTCGGCGCCCGCCACCCGCGACGCCCACCTCCACCCTTCCCACCCTCAAGGACACCCCATGGTTCCCGCACCGGCCCCGCACCCCGTTCCCGTCCGTCGCGAACACGATCTGCTCGGGGACCGGGACGTTCCCGCCGACGCCTACTGGGGTGTCCACACCCTGCGCGCCACCGAGAACTTCACCGTCACCGGCACGCCCATCTCCGTCTACCCGCTCCTGATCGACGCGCTCGCCGCGGTCAAGGAGGCCGCCGCCCGCGCCAACGAGGAACTGGGGCTGCTGCCCGCGGACAAGGCCGCCGCCATCGCCGGCGCCTGCCGGGAGATCCGTACGGGCCGGCTCCACGACCAGTTCGTCGTGGACGTCGTCCAGGGCGGCGCCGGCACCTCCACCAACATGAACGCCAACGAGGTCGTCGCCAACCGCGCCCTGGAACTCCTCGGCCACACCAAGGGCGACTACGACCGCCTCCACCCCAACGAGGACGTCAACCTCGGCCAGTCCACCAACGACGTCTACCCGACCGCCATCCGCATCGCGGCGATCGGCGCCGCCCGCGAACTCCTCCTCGCCATGGCCGTGCTCCAGGACGCCTTCGCCGCCAAGGCCCTGGAGTTCCGCGACGTCGTCAAGATGGGCCGCACCCAGCTCCAGGACGCGGTGCCCATGACGCTGGGCCAGGAGTTCTCCACGTACGCCGTGATGCTGGAGGAGGACCGCAGCCGGCTCGCCGAGGCCGTCGAACTCATCCACGAGATCAACCTCGGGGCCACCGCCATCGGGACCGGTCTCAACGCCGCCCCCGGCTACGCCGAGACCGCCCGCCGCAACCTCGCCGAGCTCACCGGTCTGCCGCTCGTCACCTCCGCCAACCTGATCGAGGCCACCCAGGACTGCGGCGCCTTCGTCCAGCTCTCCGGGGTCCTCAAGCGCATCGCGGTCAAGCTCTCCAAGACCTGCAACGACCTGCGGCTGCTGTCCTCGGGACCGCGGGCCGGGCTCAACGAGATCAACCTGCCGCCGGTCCAGGCCGGTTCCAGCATCATGCCCGGCAAGGTCAACCCGGTGATTCCCGAGGTCGTCAACCAGGTCGCCTTCGAGGTGATCGGCAACGACATCACCATCACCATGGCCGCCGAGGCCGGCCAGCTCCAGCTCAACGCCTTCGAGCCGGTCATCTTCCACGCCCTGTCGAAGAGCCTCCTCTCCCTGCGCGCCGCCTGCCTGACCCTCGCCGACCGCTGCGTCAGCGGCATCACCGCCAACACCGAGGCGCTGAGGGCGGCCGTCGAGAACTCCATCGGCCTCGCCACCGCCCTCAACCCGCACCTCGGCTACACCGCGGCCACGGCCATCGCGCAGGAGGCGCTCGCCACCGGGCGCGGAGTGGTCGAACTCACCCTGGAGAAGGGCCTGCTGCCCGCCGAACGCCTCGCGGAGCTGCTCACCCCGGAGCGCCTCACCGGAGCCCCGGGCCCGGCCCTGGCCTGACCTCTCCGCCCCCTCCGGCTCCTCCGCTCCGAGGTCCGTCCATCGTGGCGGTGTTCGAGAGGTGTACCCGACGTGAAGTTACCCGTCGGTTTCTCGTGACTTCCCCGATGGTCGACAGTAGAACATGTTCCCATTCGCCTCTGAGTGAGGAACATCACATGAGCGAACACCCCCTGCCCGCAAGGGGAATCGGCGGCGTAAGCCGTCGTCGATTCCTCGCGGGAACAGGTTCTGTTCTCGGTGCCGCCGCCCTCGTCGGCCACGGCGCCCCGGCCCACGCGGAAACCCGCCTCGCCGACACCCCCATCCCCACCGGCGCCCACGTGCCCGCCCTCGTCATCGGCACCGGATACGGCGGCTCCGTTGCCGCCCTCCGGCTCGCCCGGGCGGGCGTCGCCGTCCACATGGTGGAGATGGGCATGGCCTGGGACACCCCGGGACCGGACGGCAAGATCTTCGCCAACACCACCCGGCCCGACTACCGCTCCTTCTGGCTGCGGACCCGCACCAAGCAGCCGCTGAGCAACTTCCTCGGCTTCCCCCTCGACAAGGACGTCCCGCGGCACACCGGCATCCTCGACGCCGAGGACTTCGCCGGCATCACCGTCTACCAGGGCAGGGGCGTCGGCGGCGGCTCCCTCGTCAACGGCGGCATGGCCGTCACCCCGCGCCGCGAGAACTTCGCGGCCATCCTCCCCACCGTCGATGCGGCCGAGATGTACGCGACGTACTACCCGCGCGCCAACGCGGGACTCGGCGTCACCGAGGTCGACCAGGCCTGGTGGGAGAGCACCGCCTGCTACCAGTACGCGCGCGTCGGCCGCAAGCACGCCCAGCGCTCCGGCTTCCCCTTCGTGTTCGTCCCGAACGTCTACGACTGGGACTACATGAAGCAGGAGGCCGCCGGGGCCGTCCCGAAGTCCGCCCTCGACGGCGAGGTCATCTACGGCAACAACGCCGGCAAGAAGACCCTCCAGAAGACCTACCTGGCCCAGGCCGCCGCCACCGGCCGGGTCACCGTCTCCGCCCTGCACAAGGTCACCTCCGTGACCCCGGCGGCCGGTGGCGGCTACACCGTCGCCATCGACCAGATCGACACCACGGGCGCCACCCTCGCGAGCAAGACCGTCACCGCCGACAAGGTCTTCTTCGCCGCCGGAAGCATCGGCACGAGCAAGCTCCTCACCCGCCTCAAGGCCACCGGCGCCCTCCCCGCCCTCAACAACGAGATCGGCAAGGGCTGGGGCGACAACGGCAACGTCATGTGCGGCCGCGCCAACCACATGTGGGACCCGACCGGCAAACTCCAGTCCGCCATGCCCACCGCGGGCATCGACAACTGGGACGCGGGCGGCGCCTTCGCCGAGGTCGCCCCGCTGCCCACCGGCATCGAGACCTACGCCTCCTTCTACCTCTCCATCACCAAGACCCCCCACCGGGCCGAGTTCACCTGGAACCCGGCCACCGGCAAGGTCGACCTGAGCTGGGACAGGGCCTGGAAGCAGACCTCCATCGACGCCGCGAAGACCATCTTCGACAAGATCAACTCCAAGGAGGGCACGATCTACCGCACCGACCTCTTCGGTGTGTACAAGATCTGGGGCGACCACCTCACGTACCACCCGCTCGGCGGTGCCGTCCTGGGCAGGGCGACCGACAACCACGGACGCCTCCACGGCTACTCCGGGCTGTACGTCATCGACGGATCACTGATCCCCGGCAACGCCAGCGTCAACCCGTTCGTCACCATCACGGCCCTCGCCGAACGCAACATCGAACGGATCGTCGCCGAGGACTTCTGAGCCCGGGGCGCGACACGGGCACGTCGCACGGGGAAGGGCCGGCCGGGAACCACCCGGCCGGCCCTTCCTCGCGCGCTCAGTGCGTCGGCAGCACGCACACCTCGTCGAGCCCCAGCACCCGGTTGAGCCGCCCGAACGCCAGCCACGAGCCCAGACTCATCGTCAGCTCCACGATCTCCGCCTGGCTGTACCGGGCCGTCATCCGCTCCCAGAACTTCTCGTCCAGGCCGTGATGGTCCAGCGCGTACCGCTCCGCGTACTCGGCCGCGAGCCGCGTCCGCTCGTCGAAGGCCTCGGAGGCCTCCGTCTCGCGCCAGGCGGCGACGAGTTCGTCGAAGCCCTCCTCGACCTTCACCCCGTCCCGGTCGGTACGCCAGTCCAGACAGAAGCCGCAGCCGTTGATCTGCGCGATCCGCAGCCGCGCCGCCTCGAACTCGCGCAGCCCCAGCGTCGTATGGGCGTACACCGACAGCGAGAAGTTCGCCGCCGCCGTCCCGATCTCCGGGACCATGTCGCCCCACACGTACCCGATCGGCTCCTGGCCCTCGGGAATGTCGATGATCACCGTGGTCTCCTTCCCAGCTTCCCGACCGCCGGCCGCAACGGCACGTCCAGCGCGTCGTACAGTCCCGGATCCGCCGCCACCAGCCAGTCGATCGCCCCGACCAGCCGGCCCACCGCCGTCGCGTTCCCGCCCGCCGAGCGGTTCTCGCCCTCGGCGGTCGCCGCCACCGTCACCTCGATCCGGGGACTGCCCTCGACGATCACCCGGTGTGCCCCCGCCCCGTCCGGCGGCACGGGCCAGTCCGGCGCGCACGAGGGGTGGATGCGGGTCACGTGCTCGATCACGATGCGGGGCTCGCCTCCGACGATGCCCTGCACCTCGAAGCGGATCGCGCCCTGCGTGCCCGCCTCGAAGACGCCCATGGTCCGGGTCTTCACGGTCGACTCCAGCGGACGCCGGTCGACCGTCTCGAGGATCTCGTCGAGCTCGGCGCCGAGCGCGCGGGCCATCAGACGTATCTGCCCGCCCCACACCATCGTCGGGACCGACGGCAGCAGCATCGGCGGCTCGTAGTCGAGCGGCCGGCCCATCCCGATCAGGTCCCGGACCGACTCCTCCTGCTCGTACGTCGAGTAGTCGAAGATCTCCTGACAGCGGATCACGTCCACCGTGCTGCCCAGCCCGCTCACCAGCAGCGGCAGAACGTCGTTGCCCCAGCCCGGGTCGACTCCCGACACGAACAGCGAACCGCCGCCCTCGGCGATCGCGGCCAGCACCGGATCCCGGAACTCGGGAGGTGCGTTGCGCTGGTCGTACAGCGGATACAGCGCGGGGGTGACCACCACCGCGCCCGTCCGCACCGCGCGCGCCACGTCGTCGAGCGCCCCGTCGGGCCGGGTGTCGCCGGAAGCCGCGTACACCACCGCCCCCGGCCGCCCGTCCAGCACCGCGCCCACATCGTCGACGGCCACGACCCCGAGGTCGTGGCCGAGCCCCGCGAGCCGGCCCGCGTCCCGCCCGACCTTCGCCGGATCGGAGACCAGCACGGCCGCGAGTTCCAGCCCTGGATGGGCGTCCACGGCGCGGATCGCCGCGCGCCCGACATTTCCGGTACCCCACACCACCGTCCGAATCATGCGCGGAGGGTAGCGCCGGGCCCCGAAGGTTCCCAGACCCGTGACACCATCATCTGACGAATCGTCAGATCGCGTTGGCGGCCTGGCGCGTCAGGCCAGCCGCAGCGTCACGAACGGCACGGTGTCGCCCGGCAGGACGTACCGCTCCACCTCGACGAAACCGCGCGCCAGCGCGAACCGCAGCCCGTCCTCGTTCGAGGCCAGCACCACCGTCTCGACGCCCTCGTCGCTCAGCGCCCGCGCGTGCGCGAGTCCCCGCTCGTACAGTGCGGTCCCGACGCCCCGCCCCCGGAACCCGGGCAGCGTCCGCGCGATGACCGTCGCCGCCGCGGTCTCCTCGTCCGGCGGCCGCACCGTCGAACAACCCACCGCCGCCTCCCCGAGATATGCCACGTCCAGCCGGTTGCGACCCGCGCGCTCACGGACCTCGTCGGCGGAGAGCACGGCCGTCGGGATGATCGTGTTGTGGACGGCCCGCCAGTCGGCGAGCTGGGCCTCGCTCAGGGCCGGCTCGATACGGAGATCGTTCATGTGTGCAGGAAACCGCGGCCCTTCCGGCCCGGTCAACCGCATTCGGGTGCGGAGAGACGGCGGAGGACCGTGACACCGTCGGCCGCGGCCGTACGGGTGAGGGCACCGCAACCACCGCAGTGCCGCCCGCCGAACGGGTACGCATCCCCGCATTGCCCCCGGCCAGGAGGATCCGTCCATGTCCGTCCACAAGGGCGTCCCCGCGCTGCTGAGCGCCGGCACACTGTGCGCCGCCCTGCTGCTCAGCGGATGCGCGAACACCGCGCCCCCCGCCCCCGCCGCACCCGCAGGGACGGCCGCCTCGCTCCCGCCCGCCGGGGACTCCCGCCCCGCGGGCGCCCCACCCGGCGCACCCGGGGCCGGCGGGCCGGGGGAGCCGGCGAGCAGCATCGCCTCCGAACCCGTCCCCGCCCCCGGGCTCCCCGGCGTCGGCCCCGCCACCCAGGCCCTCGTCCCCGACGGCACCACCCAGGCCCTCGTCGTCACCGGTGCCGACGGCGACGACAACACCTCCACCGCGACCCTCTACGAGAAGGACCCCCGCGGCGGCTGGATCGAGACCGGGGGGTCGTGGCCCGCCCACAACGCGCTGCGGGGCTGGACCGCCGACCACACGGCCGGTGACCTGCGCACCCCCATCGGGGTCTTCCGGCTCGGCGACGCGGGCGGCCGGCTGCCCGACCCGGGCTCCCGCCTCCCGTACGACCAGGACGACCAGTTCGCCATCAGCGGTACAGGCTTCTCCGGCGAGCCCCTCGAAGGCTCCTTCGACCATGTGGTCGCCATCGACTACAACCGCGTCCCCGGCCGGACCCCGCTCGACAGGGAACGCCCGCTCGGCGACGAGAAGGGCGGCGGAGTCTGGATCCACGTCGACCACGGCGGACCCACTCAGGCCTGCGTCACCCTCGAACGCGAGTCGCTGCGCTCGCTCATCCGCGCCCTCGACCCGGCCAGAGAGCCTGTCATCGTCATGGGTCCGGCGTCCGAACTCGCCCGCTGAGCGAGGCCGGGGAGCACCGGGCCGCTCCCGCCGGCCACAGAGACGGGGCCGGACGCGCCCTTGCCCGTCCGGCCCCGTCACGGTGGCCCGTGCGCGCGTGCCCCTCAGTTCCCTCCGCCGGTCCCGACCGCCCCGCGGAACGCGCCCGTGTGGAGCCGGACCTGCTCCGGGGTCAGATACGCGTCGGTGTACTCGAAGTCCCGCAGCGTGCCCGTCTTCGACGCCAGGAACCCGGTCCGCACGAAGTCGTCCCCGGCCGCGGCGTTCAGCAGCCAGTTCGTCATCACCCGGGTCTTCGCCACATTGGTCCGCAGCGCCGCCCAGTGATAGGCGCGGGCCACGGCCTGCGCCGGCGCCCCGTGCAGTTCCACACCGAGCGGCTTCGAGACCCCGTCCAGTCCGCCGAGGTCCACCACCAGACCCAGATCCTTGTGGACGTACGGATGGGTCGGCTCGCCGCGCAGCGTCGAGACCAGGTTGTCGGCGAGCGCCTTGCCCTGCCGCATCGCGTGCTGGGCGGTCGGCGGACAGATCGCGCCCTCCTCGCCCTTGGCGAGATCCGGCACCGCCGCCGCGTCCCCGAGGGCCCACACCCCGTCGAGGCCCGGCACGGTCATCTCGGGCGTGACCACGAGCCGTCCCCGGAACGTCTCCGCACCGAGCGTGGCGATCAGCGGGCTGGCCGCCACCCCGGCCGTCCAGATCAGCGTCCGGCTCGGCAGCACCCGCCCGTCCGTGAGCGTCACGGCGTCGTCGTCCACGGAGGCCACCGACACCCCGAGGGACACCTCGATGCCGCGCTTCGTCAGGATGTCCATCGCGGCGGCGCCCAGCTTGTCGCCCAGCTCGGGCATCAGCTTCGGCGCGATGTCGACCAGGTGCCACTTGATGAGCTTCGGGTCGATGCGGGGATAGCGCTTGACCGCGTTGTGGGTGAGCAGCTGGAGGCAGGCGGCCGTCTCCGTGCCCGCGTAGCCGCCGCCGACCACCACGAACCGCAGCCGTGCGGCCCGCTCCTCCTCGTCGTTGCTCGCGTCCGCCAGGTCCAGCTGCGCGATGACGTGGTCGCGGATGTACACGGCCTCGGCGAGGGTCTTCATCCCCCGCGCGTGCTCTGCGAGACCGGGGATGTCGAAACTGCGGGTCACGCTGCCGGGCGCGAGCACGAGATGGTCGTACGGCTCGGTCACGTACTCCCCGGCGATCGTGCGCACCACACAGGCCTTCGCCGCCGTGTCCACGCCGACCACACCGCCCGGCACGATCCGGGTGCGGTGCCGTTCGCTGCGGCGCAGCGACAGGGCGACCGACTGCGGGGTCAGCACCCCCGCCGCCACCTGGGGGAGCAGGGGCAGATACAGCTGGTACGAGAACGGTGAGAGGAGCGCGAGCTGCGCCTCCCGCTCCGCGAGGCGTCGTTCGAGCCGCCGTACACAGGCCACTCCGGCGAATCCGGCGCCCACCACGAGAATCCTCGGTCGCGTCACGCTGTCCGCCCTTCCGTATGAGCGTGCAAGAAACCATCGGATATGGACCGGTGATCCGGGTATGGCATGCTTTCGCCTCCTATCCGTGGTTCACCCTTTTTATCGTCATTGCGTCTGGATCGCTCTTCGGCAAGGTCCGCCCCGGTGCGGACGGGCGCCGCCGGCGTCGTCCTCGCCCGACCTGCCGCCGATGCCCTCTTCGACGGCCTGCGGCTCGGGGCGCTCGGCCCCGGCGCCGACCCGGACGTGCCCGCCGGGACTCCCCGCCCTCGGCCTCGCTGTACGTGTGCACCGTGCGTCTCGAAGCAAACCCGGCGTCTTCCCCGAACCTCGCCCCCGGCTCGCCGCGACGGCCGGAGCCGACGCCGCGCTCGTCACCACCGTCTCCGCCGCCGCCCAGGCCAGAGGCCCCGCCGGGGCTCCGGTCGCAGGGGGACCACGGGCGGGTTACGTTGCCGAAGGCCCCGCGCGGAGGCCGTATCCCTCCCGGAAGGCGGAACACCCCGCATGACCACGTACAAGGTCGGCTACTTCGTCGGCAGTCTGTCGAAGGACTCCATCAACAGGACCCTCTCCCGCGCCCTCCTCCGCGTGGCACCGCCGGAACTGGAGTTCCAGGAGATCCCCATCAAGGACCTCCCGCTCTACAACCACGACTTCGACGCGGACTACCCGCCCGAGGGCCGGGCCCTCAAGGAGGCCATCGCCGCCGTCGACGCCGTCCTCTTCGTCACCCCCGAGTACAACCGGTCCATCCCCGGCGGCCTCAAGAACGCCATCGACTGGGCCAGCCGTCCCTGGGGCACCAACTCGTTCACCCACAAGCCGTCGGCCGTCATCGGCGCCTCGCCCGGCAAGATCGGCACCGCCGTCGCCCAGCAGAGCCTCCGCTCGGTGCTGAGCTTCTGCAACTCCCCGCAGATGAACGCCCCCGAGGCCTACATCCAGTTCGTCCCGGGGCTCTTCACACCGGACGGCGAGGTCACCGACCCGACGACCCAGCAGTTCCTGACCGACTTCATGGCCGACTTCAAGACCTTCATCGAACGGGTCCTCACCGTCCTGCCCCAGCGCTGAACGGGGTCGTGAACGGGTCAGAGGACCACGATCCCCAGCGGACGCGACCCCGCCTCCAGCCGGCGGACGTCACCCGTGCCGAGGTCGACGACGCTCAGGCCGTCCCAGTACCCGCCGCGGGTGAACCCGCCGGTCACATAGGCGGTGCGCCCGTCCTCGGAGACCGCCACGTCCTCGTGCGGCCCCTCCAGGGGATAGACCCGCTCCGCGCCTCCGGGGGTCCGGACCGTCAGGGAGGGCCCCTCGTCCTCGTCCGGGTCGATCGGCCCCGTGCCCACCGTCAGGAGCGTGCCGTCGGGGGTCACCGTGGCGCCGTGCTGGTGGGTGTCGGCGGTCATCGGCTCGATGGCGGTCCGGCCGGTCCGCGGGTCGACGACCGCGAGCCGCTCGCCCTCGAAGGGCAGCAGCAGCATTCCGTCCGAGGGGCGCACGGCCGTGTAGTGCGGCTTCAGCCAGGAACCGAGCCCGCCCTCCGTGCCGTACGGGGCGACCTCCACGCGGCGCGGCTCCAGCGTCCCCGCGTCGACGACCGTGACGTCGAAGGAGTCGTGGTTCGTCGCGTACACCTCGGCGCCGTCGCGTGAGACGTCCACGTCGAAGGGGCGGCGGCCGACCGGCACCGTGTCGGTGACCCGCAGGGCCGCCGTGTCGATCACCTCCAGG
Source organism: Streptomyces sp. NPDC029956 (assembly GCF_055574655.1). Lineage (NCBI taxonomy): Bacteria > Bacillati > Actinomycetota > Actinomycetes > Kitasatosporales > Streptomycetaceae > Streptomyces > Streptomyces sp. NPDC029956. Next base: position 64,379 of record NZ_JBVHZJ010000014.1, read on the forward strand.
GCGCCGTTCCCGCCGGGCACGTTGACCCCCACGTACACCCGGCGCCCGTCCGGCGCGAGGGCGATGCCCATGCCGCCTCCCCGGTACTCGCCCGTGGTCACGGGACCCGTCTCCGTCTCGTACGGGACGAGCGCGAGCCGCTGCCGGGTCTTCGTGTCCACCACCGCGACGCCCTCGGCGGTCGCCACCCAGGCCCGCCCGTCCTTGCCGAGGGCCAGACCGTAGGGAGCGGTGCCGACCTCGACCGATCCGGTGGCACCGCGCTCGGGGTCGACGAAGGTCACCGTGTCGGAGCCGAAGTCGGCTACCAGGAGGGTGCCCGGCGCGGGCGTGCCGGCCGGGGAGGGTGCCACGGTGACGGAAGAGCCGGCCGTGGGCGGGGCGCCGGTGGGGGACACTCCGGCCGACGACGCCGTTCCCGTCGCCGAGGCCGCCCCTCCGGAACCCTGCGCGCACCCGGCGAGCAGGACCACGGCCACGGCTCCGGGCAGGAGCACCCGGGCGGTACGGGACGCGCGGCGGTACTTCGTCATGACGGACTCCTCGGTACGGCGGACACGGGCGGCCCCGTCCGGGGACGGGGCCGCACCCTGCACCGATCCTCCGCCCGTGCACGGCCGTGCACGGTCCGACAGCCGGCCCCGGCCCGACGGCAGGACGGACGACACCGGGGTCGACCGATCGGCTGACCTCGTCCGTCCGTGCGCCTGCCCGGGTGGCGGGCGACGATCAGCGCTTGACGCCGTCCAGGAAGCAGACCGCCCGCTCCACGCACAGCGCCGCCGCCTCGGGCACGAAGGACGGCGCCCCGCGCTCGGCGAACAGATGCGCGCTCCCCGGGTACAGGAAGAGTCTCCGGTCCGCCGCGTCCGCCACCAGCGCGCGAGCGGCCGCCAGATCACCCTCGTCGACGAAGAAGGGGTCGGCGTCCATCCCGTGCACCTGCGCGGGGACGCCCTCCGGCCAGGCCGCGCCGAACTCCGACACCGGCACGCAAGCGCTGAACAGCAGGGCGCCGAGCGTCCCGGCCCGGGTCTGCGCCAGCTTCTGGGCGGGCAGCACACCGAGCGAGAACCCGGCGTAGACGAGGGCCTCGGGCAGCTCCGTGGCCGCCCGCTCGCCGCGCGCCAGGAGCGTGTCGAAACCGATCTCCTGTGCGTACCCGACGCCGGCCTCGAGATCGGTGAAGGTCCGGCCCCCGTACAGGTCGGGGGTGTGCACCGTGTGCCCCGCCCGCCGCAGCTCCTCGGCGAACGCGCCGACGCCCGCGGTCAGCCCGAGCGAGTGATGGAAGAGCAGAACCTCGGCCATGTCGTCATCCCCAGTCATCCGTACGCGGCCCGCTCCCACTGCGGCACGGACCGATCGGCAGCAGCATGACCCACGGCACTGACAACGCCCGGAAAGCGGGCGGGCGGACGGGCCGGGGCGCCGAGCCGGATCGCGGCGGGCGGGAACGGTGCGACGAGCGGGAAACGAGGGGACGGGCCGGTGCGCCGACCGGGAACGATCGGGGCGGGCCGGGGCCGGCCGGAAGCGTGACGGACGGCCCCGGAACGACAGGCCCTAACGCATCGGCCGCTGCGGCAGGACGGCGCCCGCCTGGCCCACGACACCGGAGGGTCCGCCGACGCCCATCGGGCCGCCGACGCCGGACTGCTGGACGGCGCCCTGGTGCGCGAGGGCGACGACTCCCTGGTGCGCCCCCTGACCCTGGTGCGCCCCCGGGTGCGCGACCGCTCCCGCGTGCGCGACGACGCCGTGCTGAGGGCCCTGGACACCCTGCGGCGGCACCTGGATGACCCGGCTCAGGTCCCGCAGAACCTCCTCGGCGACCTGGCGGACGTCACCCGGAACATCCCCCCGCTCCCGTATGAGCTCGGCGTAGATCGGTGCCGTGCCGTCCGCGTGGTTCATGGGGCTCGCTTCCTTCGTCTGCGCCGGTGAGGTCACCGACGGGGAGACGGCGAGTCTACGGGGCACCACCGACACACCCCGGAGTGAGCCCCCGCACACCGCCCCGCCCACCACACCGCCACGCCTCCGCCGCGGCGGATATTCGCTGTCCTCCGGGCCCCCGAACACGGAGAATGGATCATCGATCACCCGGGAGGGACCCCATGAGCCAGGCGACCCTGACTCTGCACGACCTGATGCCGTCCGACGAGCTCACCGCCGCACTCGCGGACGGGCACGTCACGCGCAAGAGGCACCCCGAGCTGCCGCTGTCGATCTACACGTACACGCGCGGGTGCCAGTACGCCCAGCACTGGAACCGGGCGACCACCCGCTGCCGCGGACTCGTCGCCGACGACGCCACCGGACGGATCGTCGCCCTCCCCCTCCCCAAGTTCTTCAACGTCTCCGAACACGCCGCCGGCCGCCCCTACGCGCCGCCACTGCCCGACGAGGCGTTCGAGGTGTACGACAAGGTCGACGGCAGCCTCGCCGTGGTCTTCCACTACGACGGCCGCTGGCACGCCGCCTCCAAGGGCTCCTTCACCAGCACCCAGGCCACCTGGGCTCAGCGCCGGCTCGACGCGGCCGACACGGCGGGCCTGACGCCCGGAGCCACGTACCTCGCCGAGATCCTCTACCCGGGCAACCGCATCGTCGTGAACTACGGCGAGCGCCGCGACCTCGTCCTGCTCGCCGCGTTCGGTCCGGACGGCACCGAGATCCCGCTCGCCGAGGCCGCCACCGGTTGGCAGCCCGTGGGCTCCGTCGTCCGCACCTGGCCCGCCATGGGCCTCGCCGAGCTCGTCGCCCTGACGGAGTCCAACACCCTCCCCGGCGGCCACCGTGCCACCGGCACCGACGCCGAGGGCTTCGTCCTGCGCTTCGCCTCCGGCCTGCGCGCCAAGGCCAAGCTCGCCGAGTACGTGCGCCTCCACAAGGTGCTCACCGGTGTCACCGAGCGTGACATCTGGCGCGGCCACGGCATCCAGCGCTTCGCCGCGCTTCCGGTCGGCGAGGTCGCCAAGGGCCTCGGCTGCTCCGTGGCCGAGGTCGAGGCCGACGGCGGCAAGCCGCTGGACGCCCTCCTGGAGCAGGTGCCGGACGAGTTCGACGCCTGGGTGCGCGAGCTGATCGGCGGCTTCGAGACCGCGGCCACCGAGCGCGAGCGGGCCGTCGACGAGGCGTACGCGCGCCTGGCCCACCTCGCCGGCGACCGTGGCGCCTTCGCCCGTGCCGCGGCCGGGGTGTCCGACCGCGGCCTGCGCGCCGCCCTGTTCCTGCGCCTCGACGGGCGCCCCACCGACCTCCTCGTCTGGCGCCAGCTGCGTCCCGAGGCCACCGACCCCTTCGCCCACGACCAGGAGAACTGACCGTGCCTGTCGTCCATGTCATGACCGGCCTCCCGGCCTCCGGGAAGACGACGGCCGCCCGCGCCCTCCAGGCGGCCGCCGAGGGACGCGTGCGGCGCGTCAACCTCGACGATCTCCGCTCCATGCTCGACATTCCCGCACCGGACCGCGGCCGCTCCCACAAGCACGAGCAGACCGTGCTCGGCATCCAGGACGCCGCCGTCCGCGCCGCCGTCGACGACGGCTTCGACGTCGTCGTCGACAACACCCATCTGACCCCGCACATCCCGAAGCGGCTGAAGGCCGCCGTCGGCGGCCTCGCCACCTTCGTCGTCCACGACTTCACCGACGTGCCCGTCGACGAGTGCGTGCGCCGCGACGCCGCCCGCGAGCGGGCCGTGGGCGAGGAGATCATCCGCATCCTCGCCGAGAAGCACGCCAAGGCCACCAGGGGCGGCTGGCGGCTCACCGCGGACTGGCTCAACGACCGCCCCACGGTCGGGGAGCCCTACGTCCCCGACCCCAGCCTCCCCACCGCCGTCATGTGCGACATCGACGGCACCCTCGCCCTGCGCGTCGACCGGGGCCCGTACGACTTCAGGTACTGCGACCGCGACCTGCTCAACGTCTCGGTGCGGGACGCCCTGCGTGCCTTCCGGCACACCGAGCAGGACCGGATCGTGCTGCTGTCGGGCCGGAGCGAGGACCACCGGGCGCTCACCGAGGCCTGGCTCGCCCACCACGAGGTGCCGTACGACGAGCTGTGGATGCGGGCGTCCGGTGACGGCCGCGGCGACGACCTGGTGAAGGCCGAGCTCTTCGACGCCCAGGTGCGCCACCGGTACAACGTCCGCGTCTCGCTCGACGACCGTGACCGTGTCGTCGCCCTCTGGCGCCGGATGGGCCTGCCCACCTGGCAGGTCAACTACGGCGACTTCTGACCCACGGCGGCCGGCGCCGCGGGGGTGGGACCGCCCGCCCCCGCCGCCGTGTCAGGATCGTGGGATGGTGGAAAAGATCATCGCGGCGTGCGACGGCGCGTCCAAGGGAAACCCCGGCCCCGCGGCCTGGGCATGGGTCATCGGCCGCTCCGACGGAGCGATCGACCGCTGGGAGGCCGGCCCGCTCGGCCGCGCGACCAACAACGTGGCCGAGCTCACGGCTCTGGAGCAACTGCTCGAAACCCTCGACCCGGCGGTGCCGGTCGAGGTCCGGATGGACTCCCAGTACGCCATGAAGGCCGTCACGACCTGGCTCCCCGGCTGGCGTCGCAAGGGCTGGAAGACGTCCTCCGGCAGCCCCGTGGCCAACAAGGACCTGGTCGTCCGGATCGACGCGCTCCTCACCGGCCGGGACGTCGACTTCGTCTACGTGCCCGCGCACCAGGTCGACGGCGACCCCCTCAACGACGCGGCCGACCGCGCGGCGAGCCACACCGCCCGTACGCAGGAGCCCACGGGCTCCGCCGCGGGAGCACCGCTGCCGCCCCCGGAAGCCCCGACACGCGCCTCCGCGCCCCGTACGCGCTCCTCAGCGCCGTCCGGCTCCCCGGGCGGTGCCCCGGCCGGTTCCTCCGGTGGTGCGGCCACGCGTCGGAGTCGCCCGTCCGGCGGCACGCTGAAGGCGAGATTCTCGGGTCGCTGCCGCTGCGGCAAGGCCTACGACAAGGGTGAGACCATCGCGAAGAACCCCGACGGCTGGGGCCATCCCACCTGCGTCTGAACCCCTTCGGAGCCGTCCCGCCGTCCGACTGGCGGGCGGCTCCGTCCGTTGCTTGAGACCGCTCCGGCCGGGTGCACGCCAGCCTTCACCCAGGCGTGTATCCGGGTTCGCCGGGGGTTCTGTTCTCCGAGCGCTTGTGGCTGCATACTGTCCTCCTCGCCACCGGTGACGAACCGTTTTACCTGCTTATTTGTCGCTCTCTTGACGTGGTCGGCACCGGCGAGAACCTCCCCCTTGCTGCCGCCGCGGTGACCCCTCGGCGGAAGCTTTCCCTGCCCGTGAAAGACCCGAGGTTCCGTGCCAGTACCTGTTCTCCTGACCGGGCGCTCCGTGCGCCTGGAGCCGCTGGCGATGCGGCACGCCGAAGCCCTCGCCCGGGCCGGCGGGGCGGACCGATCGGCCTACGCCTTCACCCCCGTACCCGACGGCTTCGAATCGGCCCTCGACTACATCGCCCGTGCCCTGAGCGATCAGGCGGCAGGAAGATGCCTGCCCTTCGCCCTGGTGAGCACGGCCGACGAGCGAGTCATCGGCTCGACCCGGTTCCTCGAACTCGACTACTGGCGGGGGCCGCTGGTGTGGCCGCCCGTCCCCGGCATGCCCCACGGAGATCCGCTGACCTCCGTGCCGGACGCCGCCGAGATCGGCAACACCTGGATCGCGGGCGACGCCCGGGGGACCGGCGTCAACACCGAGGCCAAGTACCTCATGCTCCGGCACGCCTTCGAAGCCTGGGGCGTGCGTCGCATCACGATGCGCGCGGACGCCCGCAACACCCGCTCCAGAATCGCGATCGAGCGCCTCGGAGCGAGCTGCGAAGGAGTCAGGCGCGCCCACTCCCGAGGTCTCGACGGAGCCGTCCGCGACACGGCCTTCTACTCGGTCCTCGACGAGGAATGGCCGACCGTCCGCGACATCATCGAAATCCGTCTGTCCACACCCCGCCAGGTGCGCGTTCCGCAGGATCTGCTCCCGGCCTGAACCCCTTCCGGCACCGCTCCGGCGGGCGCTCGCGCCCCCGCCGGAGCGGTGGTTCCATGGAAGGGACGGGAAGGACTCGACATTCGAGGACGCGGGGTAGCGGCCGTCACAGACCGTGCACCGTGCAATCAGGATCCGCGAGAAGCGGATGAGTCCTTCCCGCCCCCCGTCCCCGTGACCTTCCCGCGCCTTCGTCGCGGTCCCGCTCCGCCGAGCCCCCGTACGTGGCGGGCATCCTCCGCGCCGCCCGCCACGCGCACGACACCCCGGGCGTCCGCCGGTGCGTCGACGCCTCCTCCCGGCGACCGACCGGGCCACCGGTACGGCCGGGGCTGCCCGCGGCGACCGGTACGGCCGGCGGTGATCGCCGGATCCACCTGGGTCGTGTCCCGGACCGCCCGGTACGGTGATCGCGACAGCGCCCCGCGCACCGAAGGGACCGAGTGAACGTGCCGACCGGAACCGCCGACGTACTCCTCCGGACGGAGGGCCGGGCCGGCTTCCTCACCCTGAACCGCCCCCGCGCCATCAACGCGCTCACCCACGCCATGGTCCTCGCCCTCGACGCGGCCCTGACCGACTGGGAGCACGACCCGGCCGTCACGACCGTCGTCATCGAAGGCGCGGGCGAGCGCGGCCTCTGCGCCGGCGGAGACATCCGCGCCATCCACGACGACGCGCGCGCCGACGGATCCGGCTCCGCCGCCTTCTGGCGCGACGAGTACCGGCTCAACGCCCGTATCGCCCGCTACCCGAAGCCGTTCGTCGCCCTCATGGACGGCATCGTCATGGGCGGCGGCGTCGGCGTCTCCGCGCACGGCTCCCTCCGCGTCGTCACCGAACGCTCCCGGGTCGCCATGCCGGAGACCGGCATCGGATTCGTCCCCGACGTCGGCGGTACGTACCTCCTGGGGCGCGCCCCCGGCGAGCTCGGCACCCATCTCGCCCTCACCGGCGGCCACGTCGGAGCCGCCGACGCGATCCTCACCGGCCTCGCCGACCACTTCGTCCCCTCCGCCGAACTGCCCGCCCTGGTCCGGGACCTGACCCGGCTCCCGGCCGACGAGGCCGTCGCCCGGCACACCGCGACGGCCCCGCCCGGCGTCCTCGCCGAGCAGCGGCCGTGGATCGACGCCTGCTACCCGGCCGAGACCGTCGAGACCGTCCTGGACCGCCTCTTCGAGACCGGAGTGCCCGCCGCCAAGGAGGCGGCGACCACCCTGCTCGCGAAGTCCCCGACGGCCCTCAAGGCGACCCTGGCCACCCTGCGTCGTTCGCGGGCCCTCACGACCCTCGAAGAGGTCCTGGACCTGGAGTTCCGCGTCTCCTGCGCCGCCCTGACCACCCCCGACCTCGTCGAGGGCATCCGTGCCCAGGTCGTCGACAAGGACCGGAACCCCCGCTGGACCCCGGCCACCCTCCCCGAGGTCACGGAGGAGTCCGTCGCCCGCTTCTTCGCCGTACCTGCCGGCGGCGACCTCGGCCTCGCCGCCGCCCCGCAGGACGAGGCGAACCGGCGGACCACCGGGCGGTCCGCCGAGCACCGGCGGGCGCCCCGGCAGACCGTCGAGGACCCGGGACCGCGGGACCGCGCGTGACCACGAACGCCACCACCTCCTTCCAGCCCGTCCTCGACCGCATCGCCGAGGAGATCGCCGAGCTCACCGACCGGGGCACCCCGGCCGACTACATCCCCGCGCTCGCCGCCGGCGACCCCACCGACTTCGGCATGGCCGTGGCGGAACTCGACGGCACGGTCTACGGGGTGGGGGACTGGCGGCGGCCCTTCTCCACCCAGTCCGTCACCAAGGTCTTCACCCTCGCGCTCGCCCTCGCCGGAGAGGGCGACGCGCTCTGGGCCCATGTCGGCCGGGAACCCTCCGGCGACCCGTTCAACTCCCTGGTCCAGCTGGAGTACGAGAACGGCATCCCGCGCAACCCGTTCATCAATGCCGGCGCCCTCGTCGTCACCGACCGCCTGCACCGGCTGACGGGCGACGCCTCGGGAAGCCTGCTCGCCTTCCTGCGCGCCGAGAGCGGCAACCAGGACCTGGCCTTCGACACCGACGTGGCCGCGTCGGAAGCCGCCCACGGCGACCGCAACGCGGCCCTCGCCCACTTCATGTCCTCCTACGGCAACATCACGGGGCCGGTGCCCGACCTGCTGCGCGAGTACTTCCGCCAGTGCTCCCTCGAAGCGTCCTGCGCCGACCTGGCCCTCGCCACCGGCTTCCTGGCCCGCCACGGTCTGCGCGCCGACGGCTCACGGCTGCTGACCCGCAGCCAGGCCAAGCAGGTCAACGCCGTCATGCTCACCTGCGGTACGTACGACGCGGCCGGTGACTTCGCCTACCGGGTGGGTCTCCCGGGCAAGAGCGGCGTCGGCGGAGCGGTCGTCGCCGTCGTGCCGGGCCGCTGCACCCTCTGTGTCTGGAGCCCGGGTCTCGACGACCGGGGCAACTCGGTGGCCGGTGTGACCGCCCTCGACCGCTTCACGACCATCACGGGTCTGTCGGTCTTCTGACCCGCGCCGGTCCTCCCCTCCCCGCGGTCCTCCCCTCCCCGCGGTTCTCCTTTCCCCGCGGTCCTCCCACCTGCGCGGTCGGCGGGGCAGACCGCACGGTGCGGGCGCGGGAGGGGGCATGTCGGCGGACGGGGTGGGCATGCTGCCGGGGTGGCCGACAGCCCGGACCGAGGAGACCCGTATGACCGTTCCCACCCGCATCCGCAACTCCGCGAAGGCCGTCGTCCTCCACGAGGGGTCCGTCCTGCTCACCCGGAACCTCTGGAACGGCAGAGAGTGTCACTTCCTCCCCGGAGGGGGCCAGGAGACCGGAGAGCTGCTGCCCGACGCGCTCCGCCGGGAGGTGCGCGAGGAGACCGGGCTGACCGTGCGGGTCGGCCCGCTGCTCTGGGTCCTGGAGGGCTGGAGGGAGGACCCCGGCGACCTCGCCCCGGAGAACTTCCACCGGGTCGAGGTCGTCTTCCTCTGCACCGTGGAGGGCAGCGCCGAACTCGTCGGCGGAACCGAGCAGGACATCGACCAGATCGGCCTCGACTGGGTCCCGCTGGAGAAGATCACCTCGCTCGGAACCCTGTCGCCCCGCTACCGCGCCCACATGGCGCCCCTGGTGGCCGGCAGTGTCCCCCGCGCCGCGTACCTGGAGCGCCGGGCCGTGCCCGGAACGTAGCGGCGTCCGCACGCCCGGCCGGGCGGTACGGGTCGGACCTCTCCTAAGCGGTGTCCGGCCTGCGTGCCTCGACCAGGGTCCGTGCGGAGTGGGCCACGAACGGACCCTCCGCGCGGATCAGCGCGTCGAGCGCGCGCAGCCGGGGCAGCTGGGACTCCACCGTGAACCCCGGCACGATCCAGATGACCTTGCGTAGGAACCACACCACGGCGCCGATGTCGTGGAACTCCATCCGCAGCCGCTCGGAGCGGAGATCGACGATCTCGAGACCGGCGCCGCGCGCCGCCGCGCTCTCGTCGTCGGGGTGCCGGTCCCGAGCCGACTCCGGCTGCGGGCCCAGGAAGTGCTCGACCAGTTCCCAGACGCTGGCGGGACCGACGTGCTGCGCGAGGTACGTGCCGCCCGGCCGCAGGACGCGGGCGATCTCCGCCCACCACACCGTGACGGGGTGCCGGCTGGTGACGAGGTCGAACGCGGCGTCGCCGAACGGCAGGGGAGGCTCGTCGGGATCCGCGACGACGACGGCTCCCCGCGGGTGCAGGAGCGCGGTGGCCCGGGCGAGGTTGGGCGGCCACGACTCGGTGGCCACCATCGTCCGCGGCAGCGTGGGCACACCGGCGAGGACCTCCCCGCCGCCCGTCTGGACGTCGAGGCTGGCCGAGGCACGGGCGAGCCGGTCGCCGAGCATCCGGTGGTAGCCCCAGGACGGCCGCTGCTCCGTCGCCCGCCCGTCGAGCCAGGAGAAGTCCCAGCCGTCGACGGACGCCTCGGAGGCCTCCGCGACGAGTTCTTCGAAGGTTCGTGTCATCCCCTCATCATCGCCGGTCGCCCGGCCCGGGACCGGGTCGACGGCCTGCCGGCCGCGTGCCCGCCGATGCCGGCACCTCCGCGTCCCACCCGTCCACCACGCCCGGGAGTTCCACCCGGGAACGGATCCCCAGCCGGGCGAAGACGCCCCGCAGATGGTGGTCCACCGTGCGGGGGCTGAGCGAGAGGTGGTCGGCGACCTCCTGGTTGGTGGAGCCACGCGCGACGAGGCGGGCGATGCGCTGCTGCTGCGGGGTCAGCTCGCGCAGCGCCGCCGGGTCCGGCGCCCCGCCCGAAGTGCCTCCGGTGGCCCGGAGTTCGGAGCGCGCGTGCTCGGCCCAGCCGTCGGCGGCGGCCCGCTCGAAGGTCACGAGGGCGTCGCGCAGCGGACCGCGCGCGTCCCCCGGCCGTCGGCGGCGCCGCAGCCATCTGCCGTACGCGAGGAGGGTGCGGGCCCGCTCGAAGTCGTTCCCGCAGCTGTCGTGGCGGCGCACCGCCTCACGGAACCAGTACGCCGACGCCTCGCCCTCCGCGAGCAGGGCCCGGCAGCGTGCCAACTGCGCCTGCGCGGGACCGTCGACGCCCAGCGCGGCCCAGGCCGCGTACTCCTCGGCCGCGTCCCGGGCCTCCGCGTCCCGGCCGGCCTCGACCGCGGTCTCCACGAAACAGGGGACCACCAGCATGCGCAGCGCGAAATGACCGCCCCGCGGGCCCGGCCGGACCAACGGGACGAGCCGCGCCGCCGCCTGGGCGGCCAGACCCCGCCCCAGCTCCGCCCGCGCCAGCGCCCACTCCGCGAGCGTCGCGGCCTGCACGAGCCCGTGCGGTCCCGCCGTCGCGAGCGCCCGCCCGGCGTGCTCCGTCACCGCGGACCCGTCGCCCTCCACCGATGCCACCAGAGCCAGTACGGCGTGCTGATGGGCCGCCACGTTGTGCTGGCCCGTCGCCTCCGCCGTCCGCAGCCCCTCCCGCGCCGCGCGCGCGGCGCGGCTGTACCGCCCGGCCCGCAGTTCGGCGTACGCGAGCTGTTCGAGCGCGTGGGGCAGCAGCGCGGTGCGGTGCTCCGCCCGCGCCCGGACCAGCGCACGGGCATGGATCCGGGCCGCCGCCGCGGTGTCCCCGAGGACGAGCGCGGCCGCCCCGGCCCGAAGGAGCAGCCGGGGATCGTCCGCACCACCGTCCCCCGCGACCACCCGCGCCAGTGCCGTACGAGCGTCGTCCAGCCGTACCGTCAACGCGGCACTCAGCCCCTCGGCGAAGTCGCGCTCCGCACCACGCACGTCCTCGCCTCCGTCCAGGGCGGCCAGACACGCCTCCACGTCGCCGCCCGCCCACGCCGCCTCCATCGCCAGGAACCGGGCGTCGGACGCCTCCACCGGCGCCCGCCCCCGCAGCAGTTCCGCCGCCTGGAGCAGCGCCTCATGGGCGTCCATGACCGGGCCTCCGGCCAGCGCCGCAAGCCCCCGGACCAGCTGTGCCCGGCCCCGGGCGACCGGCGAGAGCGTGCGCGCGGCGGCGGACGGCCCCAGCCGGTCGGCCCGATGACCCTCGCCCCGCGCGAGCGCCGCGCCGGCCACCGGGCGCTCCGCCGAGGACGCCGACGCAGGGCCCGGGCGGTCCACCGAAGGCACCCCGGTGCCCCCGGACGGAGCGGCTGCCCGGGTCGCCCCGGGCCAGGACGGCCGGGCCGAGGCGAGCGCGGCGCGCCCGAGGAACGGGTCCTCGAAGCCGACCGACCCTCCCCTGCGGCGGCGCAGCAGCCCGTCCGCGACCAGTCCCTCCAGCGGCTCGGACGGGGTGCGGACCCCGCGCGTCCCGGTGGGCGCCGACCGGCCGACGCCGCCGCCGACCCCGTACGCCTCCGTGCCCGCACCGTCGGCCCCGGCCCGGCCCGCCAGGGCCGTCACGGCGACCGTGGCGAGCAGCCGGCGGGAGGCAGCGGGGAGGCGCTCCAGGAGTCCGCCGTACACCTCGGCGAGGACCGTGTCGTCGACCGCAGGCCGCGGCAGGGGCAGGAACCCGGCGAGCTGAGGCGCGGTCAGGCGCCGTACCGCCGCGGCCAGGACACCGGGATGCCCGGCCGCCTCGTCGAGCAACCGCTCCCCGACCGGCGGCGCGGGGGCGACCACCGGGCACAGGTCGCCGAGCAGCGCCCGCGCCCCGGACAGGGTCAGTCTGCCCAGCCGCACCGTCTCCGCCCCCGGCACCTCGGGGAACCGGTGATGGCGCGCGGCCGACACCAGCCACCCCACCCGGCCCGGTCGGCCGCGCGCCCGGCCGCCGTCCTCCTGCCAGGCCGCGGCGAGGGCGGCCCGCGAATGCGCGTCCCACAGATGGAGGTCGTCCACACAGATCAGTACGGCTGCCCCCTCGGTGGCGAGGGCGGCCACGGCCCGGGCGAGCCCGTCCTCGCTCCGCGCGAGCCGCAGGGCGCGGCGCCCGGCCGCCGGGGTGGGGGCGAGCTCCGTGAACAGTGCCCGCACCGCGCTCCACGGACCCCGGTGGTGGGGCGCGGCGACCCGGTACGCCGTACCGGGAAAGTCGTACGCCGCCCGGGAGAGAAGGGCGGTGCGCCCCTCGCCGGGGCTGCCGGTGACGAACAGGACACCGCCCCGTCCGGCCGTGGCACGGGCCGACAGGCGGGCCACGGCGGCGAGTTCGGCCGCGCGGTCGTAGAGCCGCGGGCCGTCGGCGGGGTGCGTCGCTCCGCTCACGGCGGTCACGTTACCGACCCGTAGGGGACGGCGGAAGGCTCCCGGGCCTGGGCGGTGGCCCAGACCCGGGAACCGGGTTCTGTGACGGTGCACAGAGCGTCAGGAACCGAGCGGGCAGGTGCCCCGGTACTCGTCGATCGTCAGACTCGGCCGTGGCAACGGGCACAGGAACTGGTCGTAGCGGGTGTCGTCGTCGATGAAACGCTTGAGCCAGGAGAGGCTGTACTTCGCGATCGTCGTGTTCGACGAGTTCGGGGTGAAGTGCGTGGCGCCGTTGAGCTCCAGATACGCCTTGTCGAGCGAACCGGGCAGGCTCTCGTAGAACGGCTCGGAGTGCGTGGCGACGGGGGCGATCGTGTCGCCGTCGGCGCCGATGACGAGCGTGGGCGTGGTGATCTCGGGCCAGGTCTTGTCCGTGTTCCACGCGGTGAGGGGAACGGCGGCCTTGAGCGACGGCCGGCTCTTGGCGGCCTCCAGGGTGCCGCCGCCGCCCATCGAGTGCCCCATCACGCCGAGCCGGCTCGCGTCGACGCGGCCCCGCACGGCACTGCGCTGGGTCAGGTAGTCGAGCGCCGACAGGAGCTGCCGCCCACGGCTGTCGGGCTGGTCGACCGTGGTCAGGGTGTCGATGGTGAACACCACGAAGCCCTGCGAGGCGAGCCGCGGCCCGAGCCACGCGATGGAGGACTGGTAGGCGGTGAACCCCGGCGAGATCACCACCGCGCCGAAGGTGCCGTCGCTCGTGGACGTCGGGTAGTAGATCGTTCCGCCGCCGAAGCCGCTGACGGCGAGCGAGGAGACGGCCGTCTCGCCGACGGTGTACGAGCCGCGCAGCGCCTCGATGCTCGTCTGGGTGGGCGCCGGACCGCGCTCGTACGGATTGTCCGCCACCGCGGCGGCCGCCGCCGGGCTCGCAGGAGCGGAGCCGGCGGCCTGGGCGCCGGGGGCGAGCAGCAGGGTCAGACAGGCGGCGGCCATGGCCGCGCCGAAGTGTCGTGTCACGACGGAGTCGTCCTCTCGTGTCGTGGGGTGGCCGCCACCCGAGCGTCCGGACGGTGGCCACGCCGTGAACTGGCCCGGCCACTGTCCGGTCGGCACGCCCCACGGGCATCGGTGGAATCGCCGGTCTTCTCCGGACGGTGCCTCCACCTCGCCGTCGTCACCCTCTCCGACACCCTCGTCCGGCTCGGCCCACGACCGGCAGGACGCCCCGCGTGCCCGGAGCCAGGCCCGCCGGGACGCGGGACCTGACGCCCTCCGGGCCCGGTGTCAGGCCCGGCGTCCCAGCCGGACCGTCACCGTCTTCGGCCGCTGGTACTCCTGGAGCGCCAGCGTGCTCAGGTCCGTTCCGTGGCCGGAGGCGCCACGGCCGCCGTGCGGGAGTTCCGCCGTCTGTACGAGATGGCAGTTCACCCAGGTCTCGCCCGCGTCCAGGGCGGCCGTCAGCTCCAGGCCGGTCGTCAGGTCGGTGGTCCACACGCTCGCGGCGAGGGCCTGCGGGACGCCGTTCGCCAGGGCGAGCGCCGCCGCCGGACCGTCGGCCCGCTGCACGGTGAGGAGCGGGCCGAACACCTCCTCGGTGACCGCCGGATCGTCGTCCGGGAGGTCGGCGAGCACCCGCGCAGGCCGCCAGTGCCCCGCCTCCTCGCCCGGCGCCGGGGCGATGTCCGCGGCGATGCTCCGCTTGGCGCCGGACGCGGCGACCAGACGGTCGTAACGCTCCGCCTGGTCCGGGTTGTTGAGCGGACCGAAGTCCCGCCCGGCCACCCGGGCGGCCATCGCCGCAGTCAGCCCGGCGACGGCGGCCTCGTAGTTCTCCGGCAGGGTGATGACCCGTGCCGGAGCGGCACAGCTCTGCCCCGCGTTGTAGGTGACGGCGTCGGCGAGCGACTCCCAGGTGTCGGCGGGCGCGTCAGGGAGGACGATCGCCGGAGCGTTGCCACCCAGCTCCAGGCTCACCCGCCGTGTCCCCGCGCGGACCGCCACGTCCGCCCCGGCCCGGCCGCTCCCCGTGAACGCCACCATGTCCACCGCCGACCCGACGAGCAGGCGGCCCGTCTCCCGGTCGCCGGGGAGATGCACGAGGACCCCCGGTCCCAGGGCGAGCGCGGCGTGCTCCGCGAGGAGCTCCAGGCTGTCCGGGGTCGTCTCGGCCGGCTTGGCCACCACCGTGTTCCCGGCCGCCAGGGCCGGCGCACACCGCCAGGCCGCCATCAGCAGCGGATAGTTCCACGGCACGACCACACCCACCACACCGACCGGCTCCCAGCGCACCCAGCTCTCGTGGCCCGCCACCAGCAGGCCCGCGGCCGGTGCCGTACGCGTCCTGGCCGCCGTCGCGAAGAATCGGAACAGGTCCGCGACCTGATCGACCTCGCCCGCCGTCTCCGCCCCCGGCTTTCCCGTCCCGGCCCCCTCGCGGGCCACGTACTCCGCCGCGTGCTCCTCGACCAGTCCGGCGAGCCGGTCGAGGCGCCGGCCCCGCTCCTTGGGCGTGAGGGCACTCCAGCCGGGCAGGGCGGCACGCGCACCGGCGACGGCGGCCCGGACCTCGGGCAGCCGGGACAGCACGGCCGCACCCCGCGGCGCCCCGGTACGGGGGTCGGTCAGTTCGGTCACGGCGGGGGAGCCGGTTGCGTCGGTGGTCATGCGGGGGCCTCTCGTCCATCGGGGTGGTGCGCGTTCACACGTCGTACGACCTCAGCCAGAGCTCCAGGGTGAGCACCAGCCACAACTTGCCGCCCTGCCGGGGCAGCAGAGCGCCCTCGCCCCGCAGCCAGGCCCGGACCGTCTCCGGCCGGAACAGGCCGCGCTGCAGGGATCTGGGCCCGAGGAGGAGGTCCTGGCCGAGGTCGCGGAGCGGGCCCGTCAGCCACTGCTGGACCGGCACCCGCATCCCGCTCTTGGGCCGGTCGACCACCGTGCCCGGGAGCAGGTCCCGCACGGCCTCCTTGAGGATCCACTTCTCCGCCGTTCCACGGAGCTTGAAGGAAGGCGGGGTGGCGAAGGCATGGTCGACGACCGACCGGTCGAAGAGCGGGGAACGGCCTTCCACCCCCTGCGAGGAGGTCAGCCGCTCCACCTTGGTGAGGATGTGGTGGGCGCCCTTGGTCCGCAGGTTGCAGTGGAGCAGCTGGTTGAGGAGGTGCCCCATCCGGTACGGGCTGCCGCCCTCGGCCGTCAGATACGGTGCCACGTGCCGCTCCAGGGGCGGGGCGCCCCGCAGGGCGTCGAGCGCCTGCGCCGTCAGCAGGTCCGGCAGGTCCGTCCAGCACTTGCGGTACGAGCGCAGATACGCGGTCGCCCGGTCCTCGTCCCAGGGCGCGCCCGGGGTCCGGTGCATCTCCTGGACCAGCATGGGCAGGTTCTTCGGCCCGCCGAAGACGGGGTCCCCGCCCTCGCCGTTGAGGACCACGGACGCGCCGTCGGCGGCCACCGCCTCGGCGAGGATCAGGTTCGGCACGGTCAGCGGATCGCCGACGGGGCTGTCGAGCAGGGCGGCCGCCTCGGCGAGCCGGGAGGCCACGGCCGCGCCCGAGACGTTCAGGACCCGGTGGCGGGTGTGGCAGTGCGCGGCCACCAGACCCGAGTAGCCCAGCTCGTTCGGCAGATCGTCGCCGAAGCTGATCGAGTAGGTGTGCACCGGGTGACCGTGCAGCTTCGCCGCCAGGGCCGTGACCAGGGAGCTGTCGATCCCGCCGGAGAGGAGCACGGCGGCCGGCTCGGCGACGGGCAGCCGGCTCGCCGTCGCCCGCTCCAACAGGCCCCGCAGCGCGAGGACATGGTTGCTCGGGTCCTCCGGAAGGGGTTCCTCGATCCGCTCACGGGGCTCCCAGTGGACGGTCTCGGTGGACGTCCCGTCCCGGTGCAGCCGGAGCACCCGGCCGGGCAGCACCTCCCGTACCCCGGTCAGCAGGGTCTCCTCGCCGGGCAGATAGGCGAAGGTGAGGAAGGAGCGGACCGCGGACAGGTTCATCGAGGTGCCGAGCGCGGGCCAGCGGCGCAGCGCGCGCAGCGAGGTGGAGGCCGCCCAGGCGGCGTCGGCGCGCGCGTAGAACAGGGTGCGGGCACCGACGTGGTCACGGATCAGGACCAGATCGGGGCCGTCGAGCACGGCGAGCACGAACATTCCCTCGGCCAGGGCCACCCCCGCGTCCCCGAGCAACGCCCAGCAGCGCAGCAGCAGTTCGCCGTCCGTGCAGTCGGGCGGCGGGGGAGCGGCCCGCTCCGCGAGGGCGGCGAGGAGCACCGGGCGGTTGTGCAGGGTGACCTCTCCGACGGCAGTCCGCCCGTGCGCGGTGAACGGTCCCTCGGCGCGGCCGTGTTCACCGGGGAGCAGCGACAGCTCGGCCCCGGGGACCTCGGCCGGGACATGGCCGGGGCCGAGGGCGCCCATCGCGTCGAGATGGGCGCGGGCCTGCCCGGTGGTGGCGGCCAGACAGGCGCACAGACGTGCCACGAACTGCTCCTTCTCCTGGTGCTGCTTGTCGTGCGGTGGTGCGGTGGCGCGGTGGTGTGGTGGTGTGGTCGAGCCGTCGTACGGTGGCGCGGGTGGTGCCGGTTTCGGGGACGACGCCGGGCGCCGGGGCACGGCGGGCGCCGATGGCGCGGGTGGTGCCGGTTTCGGGGACGACGCCGGGCGCCGGGGCACGGCGGGCGCCGATGGCGCGGCCGGGCGTCCGAATCAGCCGAAGTCGTCGTCGTTCCAGGCGTCCCCGTCCCCGTCCCAGTTCGCGTCCCAGTCGTTCCCGTCCCCGGACCCGTCGGTCCCGTCCGACCCGTCGTCGGAGGTCGAGCCACCGGTGTCGCCCCCGCCTCCGCCGCCTCCGGACTGCTGGGCCTGCGCCTGCTGCTGCCGCAGCGCCTCCTCCTGCTCGGGCGACATGCTCAGCGGCGGCAGCTGGGCGGCGGTGACGGCGAGGGTCGCCACCCCGAGGCCCGCGAGCAGGACGCCCATCCGGCCGCCGAAGGAACTCCGGTTCACCAGGACCTTCTCGCCGCGCGCCCACAGCGTGCGGCCGTAGCCGATGTCCCGGGCGTAGGTGACGGTGCCGTCGGCGAGACTGCGCTTGATGATGCGGTCGCCGAGCAGCTCGTCGGTGCCGGAGGCGCCGCGGTTGTCGTGCCAGTGCACGAGATGCGGGTGGCCGGAGGCGCGGCGGCGCCACTCCTCCAGGCCGTCCTCGTAGCGGCGGTGGACGGTGCCGTCGGCGAGCAGTTCGTCCGCGTAGCCGATCTCTTCGGGACGGTTCATGGTGTGCGTACCTCGGGTCGGTGGGAGGGAGCGCCGGGACGGGTCACGCGGCGGGCCAGGTCATGAAGCCGGTTCCGCGCAGTCCGCGCAGGCCGCTCCACAGGGAGTCGCGGGGTGGTCGTGGCCCCCGCGTCAGGCGCAGTACGGTGCGCAGCAGCCGGTCCGGGGGCACGGCAGCGACCTCGGCGAACCGTCCCTCCGCCAGCCAGTCGGCCTCCCGCGGCCGCAGCGCGGCGGGCAGGGCGGCGAGGGCGGCGGGACCGGGTGCCGGGCCCCGGCCGGTGGGCAGGCGCAGGGCGGCCGCGTGCCGGGGCGCCAGGCCGAGGGACACCACCCGCACGCCGGGCACCGGCCCCAGACCGGCTCGGACCAGGGCCGGGAACGCGAGCCCGGCCGGGCTCGCGTCGTGCAGCACGTACACGGTGGCGTCTTCGGCCCGCCGCAGGGCGGCGAGCAGCCGCGGGTCGAGCGGCAGGGCGTCGGTGGCGGCGAACACCGGGCAGGCCGCCTCCAGATGGACGTGGTTGGCGAGCAGCATCCCGGCGATCGAGCGGTCCTGGCACAGCAGCAGCCGGGGCAGCCCGTAGTCGTAGAGGTCGGGCTCGGGAGCCTCGGGGGAATCGGACGAATCCACCCGCGCGGCCGGCTCGGGCAGCGGCGGAAGGAGTCCCGGTACGGTCTCCCGGCCCCGCGCCTCCAGAAGGCGGGTGAACAGGGGCAGCCGCAGGACCGGGGCCGGGGTGCCGGGGACGCGGCCCCTCAGGAGCGTCGAACCGGGGCTCAGGACGCGGCAGGTCTCGTAGTACAGCTGACGCTCGGTGAAGCGCAGCCCGCCGGGTGCTCCGGCGCGGGCCGCGGCCGCGGTGACGGCCCGGTCGGCCATCCCGACCGTCGTCCGCGCGGCGATGCCGAGGGCGGTGCGGCCGTCGGTGCGGACGGCCTGACCGGCACCGGCGGCGCGGCTGGATCCGGGCTGCTGCCCGGCCCCAGGGGTCGGGCCGGTGCGCGGGGGCGGGAGGTGTCGCTGGCTCATCCGGCCGTGGCGCCTTTCGTACGGGACGGGCCGCCGGCCTGCCCCGGCGCCTCGGCCGGCCAGGTCAGGAAGCCGTCGGTGGAGCGGAGCGCGGGGGGACGGGCGGACAGGGCCCGTTCCACGGCGGCCGTGACGGCCGACTCCAGGAGGGACGGCGGGACGGCGGCGAGCGGGCTCCAGCGGCCCCCGGCCAGCCAGGAGGCGTCCTCCTCGGTCAGGCCCGCGACGGAACGGAGCTCCACCGCGTCCACCGTGGACGTGGTCGAGACCCGGTGTACGGCGCCCCGGCGGGTCCGGACCGCGGAGACCGGGAGGCCGGCGTCCACCACGACCCGGCCCGGATGGGCGAGGCGCAACAGCGGTGCGAGCAGCGCTCCCAGGGCGCTCGCGTCGTGGAGCACCACCACCGGGAGCCCGGCGGGCACGTCCGCCAGTGCCTCGTGCGCGGCGGCCGGTTCGGCCTCGACGAGCCGTGCCGTGAGCTTCGTGGGGATGGCGTTGACCCGGAGGAACACGGCGACCGCGTGATCGGTGCAGAGGATGACGGCCTCGCGGCGGCCGGCGCCGGACTCACGGGGTGCGGGCGTGCGCGGGTCGTCGTCCACCACACCCGGGGGCAGCTGCCGGTAAGCGGTGCGCCAGGGACCGGTCATCGCCTGCCGGAACGTCGACTCCGAGGGGGTGATGTTCCACCAGGCCCTACTGGCGGGCTGGTACGGGATGGACAGGGCCGCGATCACGACGATGCAGGTCGCGGTGACGGAGAGCGCCCCCGCCCAGCCCTGGAAGAGACGGCCGAGGAAGAGGAGGAGAACGGCGAGGGGCACGGCGACCAGCCACCGGACACCCGGCCGGATCCCGCGTGCGGGCCGCGCGTCCCAGAGGGAGGTGGAGACACGGGAGAGGTACCAGAGCTGGGTGAGGGTCACCTTCAGGCGTCCGCCGTCGGTGGCGCGTTCGGCGATCCGCCGGATCCGCAGATCGTGCATGCCCCGGCCGTGGACCTTCGGGTCGAGCGCGAACCGGCGCTCGCAGCGCGAGCACGTCTGCCCGGTCCGTTCCCTGGCCGCCAGCTGGGCGGCGCAGTGCGGGCAGATCACCGGCCACCCACCGGGTCCGGTCCTGCAGGCTCGGGCCAGGTGAGGAAACCCAGCTCCGCGGCGCGCCGCCGGTCGGGGTCGACCCCGCGCGACACCTGCCCGGCGACCCGGTCGACGACCGCGAGCAGCCGGGCCGGCGGCAGCCCCACGAGCGGGAACCGCCAGCCCTGTCCGAGCCATTTCAGCTCCTCGGGGGTGTACGTGCCCAGCGCGGTGAGGAGCCGCATGTCCGCCGGGCTCGGCTTTCGCCGGTCCCGGTACGGAACGGCCTGGGGCAGGGCCCGTACGGTGCGCAGCGGCGGCCCCACGTCGATGACCGTCCGGCCGGGCAGGGCGTCCCGGAGGCCGCGTAGCAGCAGTTCGCCCGCCGCGTCGGAGTCGTGGAGCACGAGCACCGGACCCTTCGACGGGACGGCCGCGGCCTCCGTGGCGCTCCGGACCACCGCGAGGCCGTGGCGGGCGGGCAGCCCGTCGGCGACGAGGAAGGCGACGACGGCGCGGTCGGGGCAGACCAGCACCCCGGTCGTGGCGGCCGCGTCGGCCGGGTGCGCGGCGCCGCCGTTCGACCCCGCGATGTCGAGCACACCGGGCGGGAGCACCCCGTACACCGTCCGCCAGGGGGAGAGCACCAGTGCGGGGAAGGCCTCCCGGACGACCGGCGGGATGCCACGGCCCGCGCCCATGGCCCGGGCCGTGGTGATGCCCAGGCCGATGAGCAGCAGGACGGCGGAGGCGATCAGCAGGACCGGTGCCTCGGCGAAGAGGGCGATGACCGTGACGAAGCCGGCCACCACGAACGCCGCGCCCATGCAGCCCTGCCCGAACTCGCTGTCCCGGAGCCGCTTGCGGGAGAGGGCGTACCAGAGCTGGTCGGGGACGATCCCGATCCGGCCGCCGTCCGTGAGGGCGGTGGTGATCCGGCGTACCCGCAGGTCGTTGAGACGGAGCGGGTTGGTCTTGGGGTCCAGCGCGTAGGAGCGTCCGCAGTGGGTGCAGCGGTTGCCGGTGCGCTCCTTGCGGAGCAGGTTGCGTTCACAGTGCGGGCAGATCACCTGGGCACCTCCAGCGCGGCGGCCACCCGGCGCAGCCGGGCGGCGAGCCGTTCGCGGACCGTGGTGGCGGCGATGCCGTGGACCCGCTGGGCGCGCTCGATGTCGCGGAGCTCGGCGGCCAGCGTCCGGTAGTCCGTGACGGGCTCGGCGGCCAGTGCGGTCCGGCCGCCGACGGAGGAGCCGCCGGGGGACCCGGCCCGCCGCTCGGCCTCGGCCGCGGTGATCGCGTAGTCCTCGTGGTCGATCCCGTAGCCGGTGTTCGCGGCGAGGATCGTCAGCGGGACGTCGCCGCGGTTGGCGAAGGAGTGCGGCATCATCTCCGGGATCCGGATCAGCATGCCGGGTGTCAGCGGGACGTCGGTGACGCGCCCGCGGGCCTCGTCATACAGCCCGCAGGCGGCATGACCGAGGCTGAGGACGAAGTGCTCCCCGCCGTGCGCGTGCGGGGTGAAGGCACTGCGCGGGCCCACGACGCCGAGTTTGACGGTGGCGTTCGACGGCCGGTCGGGCGAGGTCGCCGCGTCCCCGACCAGATAGTGGGCGAACTGCCCGTCGTCGATGAACCGCAGGAACTCCTGCTCGGGTCCGAGTTCCCGGCTGCCCTCCCGGTCGGCGAGCAGAATGCCGCCGTCGGGCCGCAGGTGGTACAGCTCCACTCCACCGGGCAGATCCCGCGGGCCCCGGCCCGGTAGGTCGTCCGGTATCCGGTCCTGCGCTCGTACCTGTCGTACGGGTCGTACCGCCATCGCGCCTCCCCCTGACGCCCGTTGCACGTGCTCACGCACAACAACGGCATGGTAGAGCGCTGTTCGGCAACAGCGGGAGTCCTCGGGGCGACTCTCGGGGTACCCGGAGGTGAACGCGCGCCCCTCCGCCGGGCCCCGGGGGCCCGCTCAGAGTCCCCGGTCAGAGGCCGCCGTGGGTTCGGCGAGCGCCCCGGCCGCCGTCGCCGCGGGTTCGCCGAGCGCCCCGGCCGCCGTCCGCCACGCCGCCGTGACGGCACCGTGGGCCAGCTCCGTCGCAGCGGTCACATCGGCGGGCAGCCGCAGCGGCGCCCCGATGTGGACATGCAGACACGGCCTCCGGACCGGCGCCGTGAGCACCCCGGCGATCTGCTTCAGGCGCCCGCCCGACGTGATCCGACGGGCACCCGCCTGACCGATCGGCACCACCGGACGCCCTGTGGCCTCGGCGAGCCGCGCGAGTCCCGTGCGGAACGCCTCGGGCGGGTTCTCGGCGGAGTCCGGACGCGTCGGGATCCGGCCCTCCGCGTACAGCATCACGTGCCGTCCCGAGGCGAGTGCCACCGCCGCGTGGTCGAGGGCGGCGGCAGCGTGGGCCGAGCCGCGGTGGACGGGCACGTGGCCCTCGCGTGTCAGGGCCCGGCCGAGCAGGGGGATCCGCCACAGCCCCGCGGTGGCGAGCAGCACCGGCTCGACGGCGAGCCGCTTGCGGAGCGCGGCGAGGACGAGTGCCGGGTCGGCCGTCGAGGTGTGGTTCACGACCAGGATGCTGCCGGGTTCGAGGCGTGCCCCGGGATCGGCGGTGACGGTCAGTCGCCCGAAGAACGGGACGACGCGGGCGGCGAGGCGGCTGAGCACGAGGGGCCCCCTGGATCCGAGTGGGACGAGGCGCTGACCCGTCCATCGTGCGAGACCGGGCGTCCCGTCACATGAGCACGCGTACTCAGCTGCCGTACCCAGAGGACATGGGTGCGGGGCGCGGTGGCAGGCGGCCCCGCGGGGCGGTCTAGGCTGATGGCTCGACTGCCGGGAACGGGGAACAGGATCAGCGGGAGAGGGGGCAGGACGGTGGGACGTTCGACGCGACAGCTCGTGGCCCTCCTGCCCGCGATGCTCTGCGCGGTCTGGTCCCTCCTGGTCCTTCCCGCGTCGACGGCGCAGGCGACGGACCACACGGCCGGACCGGCTCCGACCCGGACCGTGGCCTCCGTGCCGTCCCACGGTGCGGGACCCCGCGTCTCGGCTCCCGAGCCGCACTTCGCGCCCACCGCCGTCGTACGACTCCCCGCCGCCGTCGAGAACCCCGTACGGATCCCCGTCACGCCCGCGGGCACGGCCGTCGTCCCCGCCGACCTCTCCCTCCCGGCCCGCGGCGTCCTCGCCGGCGACCCCCGCCGGGAGCGCGCACCGCCCGGTACGGCCCACGACCCGCGGGCCCCTCGCGGCCCTCCCTCCACCCGGCACAGCTGACGTTCCTCCGCGTCGCCGTCCGGGTCATCGGCATGCCCCCGGACCGGTCCACGACGCGTGTCCATCCGTACGTCCGGCACGGCCGGCGCGCGCTCCCACCCTCCGCGTGGGCGCGCGCCGTCGCCGTGCGCCGCCCGTGGAGTATCCGTGTCCTCTCGTTCCGCGCTCTGGCGTGCGCTGCTCGCGCTCGCCGTCGTCGCCCTGTCCCTCTGGATCACCCTGACCACCCCGCCCCGCCTCGGACTCGACCTCCGCGGCGGGACCCGCATCGTCCTCCAGACCGAGGACGGCCCCACCGCCCGCGCCGACGCCGCGGCCACCGACCGCGCCCTGGAGGTGCTCCGCAAGCGCGTCGACGGGCTCGGCGTCGCCGAACCCTCGCTCGCCCGCTCCGGCGAGCGCCGCATCGTCGTCGAACTTCCCGGACTCCGCGACCCGCGTCAGGCCGCCGAGGTCATCGGCCGGACGGCCCAGCTCACCTTCCACGCCGTGACCGGCGAGGCGCAGGGCCCGGCCGCGAAGAACGGGACGGCACGTGTCCTCGCCGACCCCGACGCGCCCGGCCGTTTCCTCGACCTCGCCGCACCCGCGCTCACCGGCGACGGCGTCAAGAGCGCCGAGGCCGCGCTCGACACCACGAGCGGCCGCGGCTGGACGGTCGACCTCTCCTTCCGCGACCGGGCCGCCGACACCTGGGCCCGGCTGACCGGCGCCGCGGCCTGCGCGTCGCCCGGAGACCAGGCCCGCAGGGTCGCGATCGTCCTCGACGACCGCATCGTCTCCGCGCCCGCCATGCAGACCGGCGTGCCGTGCGGCTCGGGCATCGGGGGCGGCTCCGCGCAGATCACCGGCGGATTCTCCGCGCAGGATGCCCGCGACCTCGCGGCCCTCGTCCAGGGCGGCGCCCTGCCGGTCCCCGTCACGACGATCGAGCAGAGCACCGTGGGTCCGACCCTCGGCGCCGAGGCGATCCGCGCCAGCGCCTGGGCCGCGGTGATCGGTCTCGCCTGCACCGGGGTCTTCGTGATGGTGATCTACCGGCTCCTCGGCGTCCTCGCGACCGCCGCACTCCTCCTCTACGGGCTGATCTCGTACGCCGCGGTGGTCGCCCTCGGCGCCACGCTCACCCTCCCCGGCCTCGCCGGATTCGTCCTGGCCATCGGCATCGCCGTCGATGCGAACGTCCTCGTCTTCGAGCGCGCGAGGGAGGAGTACGCGGCACTGGGCCGGGCCGCGTCCGGGCGCGATCTGCGGCGGCCGCTGACGACGGCGTTCGGCAAGGTGTGGAGCGCCGTCGCGGACTCCCATGTCACCACCCTGCTCGCGGCGGGCCTGCTCTTCGTCTTCGCCACCGGCCCCGTCAAGGGCTTCGGCGTGACCCTCGCGATCGGCGTCGTGACCTCCCTCCTCACCGCGATGGTCATCACCCGCCTCCTCGCCGACCTCGCCCTGCGCCTGCCCGCCGTGCGCCGACGTCCGGCGGTCACGGGCATGGCAGGACTCGGCCGGCTGCGCACCCGGCTGACCCGCCGGGTGCCGCGCCTGATGGCCCACCGGCGGCGCTGGCTGCTCTCCTGCGCCGGACTCCTGATGGTGGCCCTCGCCGGAATCGGCGTTCGTGGCGTGGAGTTCGGTGTCGAGTTCACCGGCGGCAGGGTCGTCCAGTACACGGCCGAGCGCCCCGTCGACGCGGACGCGGCGCGCGCCGCGATCGCGAGGGCGGGCTTCCCCGACGCCGTCGTCCAGACGACCGGCGACAGCGACGTGTCGGTACGCGTCCGGGAGAGCGGGGACGGGGAGCAGCGGGAGATCCGGGAGGCGCTCATCCGGGTCGCGGGCCCGGTGGAGGTGGAGCGCGACGACCTGATCGGCCCCAGCCTGGGAGGCGAGCTGCGCACCCATGCCCTGCTCGCCCTCGGGCTGGCGGTCGCGGCCCAACTGCTCTATCTGACCGTACGGTTCCGCTGGACGTACGCGACGGCGGCGGTCGCCGCCATGACCCAGGACGTGCTGCTCGTGATCGGCCTGTTCGCCTGGCTCGGCAAGCCGGTGGACAGCGTCTTCCTCGCCGCGCTCCTGACGGTCGTCGGCTACTCGGTCAACGACTCGGTGGTCGTCCTCGACCGGCTGCGGGAGCTGCGGCGCCGCGGTGGCGGCGTGTCGCTCGCGGACCTCGCCGACCGGGCCGTCGCCCAGACCCTGCCCCGCACGGTCAACACCGGTATGGGGGCGCTCTTCGTCCTGGTGGCGCTGGCCGTCCTCGGCGGCGACTCGCTCACGGACTTCTCCGTGGCGCTGCTTGCCGGAGTCGTGCTCGGCATGGCGTCCACGGTGTTCACGGCGATGCCGTTGGCCGTGGCCCTGGAGAACAGGAACCCGGCTCCCGCCGCGACCGGCGCATCGGGAGGCCCTTCCGGCTCCGGCACGCGACGGCGGGCGGGCGGTGCCCGCGCGGACCGGGACCGCTCGGGGGCGGTGGTCTGACCCGGGTGAACCGAGCGGCGCGTCCGGAATGCCTGCGCCGGAGGCGGCGGCCCGTCACGCACACCGTACGGTCCGACCGGGCGGAGCCCCCGTACGGTCTCTCCGTACGGAGCCCTCGTCCGGTCCGGGCAGGACGGAGCCCTCGTACGGTCTCTCCGTACGAGGGCCGGCGGGTCGCCCTCTCGGGTCACGCCCCCGCGAGTTCGGCCTCGATCAGGTCGGCGGCCCGGCGCGTGCCTCCCTCGCGGGCCATCGACTCCTGGATCTCCCGGGCACGGCGGGCCACGTCGGGATCGTCGAGGAGCGCGAGCATGTCCTTCCGCAGCCGCTCCGGGGTGACCTCGTCCATCGGCAGGTGCCGTGCCACGCCCAGCGCCTGGAGCATGTCGGCGTTCCCGAACTGGTCGACGGCCTGCGGAACGGCCACCATGGGCGTTGCCGTGGCCAGGCCCTCCTGGCTGCCTCCCGCGCCCGCGTGGGTCACGAACGCGTCGGCCTGCCGGAGGATCGCCAACTGGGGTACCCAGGAGTGCACTTCGACGTTGGCCGGCACATCGCCGAGCTCGGCCGCGTCCACGAACTTCCCGATCTGGAGGACGACATGCCAGCCGGGAAGCCCGGCGAACGCCGCCACGCAGTCGCGGTAGAAGCCGGGCAGCTTGGTGAACGCGGAGCCGAGGGAGACCAGGACCACCTTCTCCGCGTCCGCCGGCCGCTGCCAGCCGCCCTGCTCGGCACGCTCGCCCTGGCAGGCGCCGACGAAGGTGTAGACGGACTCGTCGACCCGGTCGGCCTGCGGCTGCAGCGCCTTCGGAATGAGGACGAGCGCACGGCGCGGGCGGGCGACGAACCGGTCCGGGTCGGTGTCGAGCCCGTGCTCGGCGAGCCAGGCCTCGAACCGCGCGTAGTACGCCTTGCCGCGCGGCGAGGCCTTGAGCTCGGCGAACATCGGCTCGGCGACCTCCTCCTCGTACCCCTCCCACGGCACGAGGTTCGGCCACAGCGAGACCGCGGGCACGCCCCAGCCGTGGGCGAGGACGCGGGCCGGGTAGGAGGTGATGTCGTGGAGGACGAGGTCGGGCCGGTCCCCGTCGAAGGCCTCGGCGAGCTGCGGCAGCGCCTGCACGGCATCGCTCAGGAAGGGTTCGAGGTTGTCGATCAGTTCGGTCCCCCAGGCGTCCGGGTCGTCGTCGGTCGGCAGGGTCGAGGTGTAGACGACGGGCGTGGCCCCCGTCTCCGCGACCTTCTCGGCGAAGGACGCGGGGACGGCGTAGCTGACGCGGTGCCCACGCGCGACGAGCTCGCGGATCACCTCCAGGCTCGGGTTCACGTGGCCGTGCGCGGCGATGGAGAACATGGCGATGTGTGCGGGAGACGCGGTGGTGGTCATGACGGTCACCATAGATGAGACGAGACGTCTCGTCTACTCGTCTACTCGTTTGCTCGGCGGCGGCTGCGGCGACTGCGGCGGCTGTGGCGGTTGGGGCGGCAGGTCGCGGTCGCGGTCGCGATGTGGGGAGTTCACGAGCGGACCCCGCAGTTGATGAGCTGTTCATGCCAAGATGTCGCCTGTCGCGTCATGCCGCCCGACCCAGGGGACACAGTGAAGACACAGGTGTACGCCACCAGGGGCGCACTCGCCCTCGCCGCCGCCCTCACGATGATCATCGCGCTGCCCGGGAGTGCGTTCGCCGCACCGCCCCCCGCGCTCCCGGCCAACGCCGACGGCCTGGAACAGACCTTCCAGCCGGCCTACGACTACGACACGGACGGGTGCTACTCCACCGCCGCGATCGGACCCGACGGCACCGTCAACGGCGGGCTCAAGCCGTCCGGCGCCCTCAACGGCCAGTGCCGGGACTCCTGGGACCTCACCCAGACCAACGGCTACTCCCGCGCGAAGTGCAACAACGGCTGGTGCGCGATCCTCTACGGCCTCTACTTCGAGAAGGACCAGGCCGTCATCGGCAGCGGCCTCGGGGGACACCGCCACGACTGGGAACACGTCGTCGTCTGGGTGCAGAACAACCAGGCGCAGTACGTCTCCACGTCCGCCCACGGCAACTTCAACACCTACGGCCGGGACGCGATCCGCTGGGACGGCACCCACCCGAAGGTCGTCTACCACAAGGACGGCATCGGCACGCACTGCTTCCGCCCCGCCAACGCCAACGACGAGCCGCCGGAGAACCACCAGCACAGCTGGCAGTTCCCCAGCCTGGTCGGCTGGAACGGCTACCCGGCCGGTCTGCGCGACAAGCTCAGCCAGGCCGACTTCGGGAGCGCGGTGTTCGGCCTGAAGGACGGCAACTTCGCCCCCCACCTGGCCAAGGCCAAGCCGGCCGGGATCCCCTTCGACCCGTACGCCTGACCTCGCAGGGGCTCCGGCGCCCCGGCCGGCCGGCAGACAGGCCCACGTCTGCCGGCCCGCCGGAGCCAGTCGAAACCCTCCAAGCCGGGCCGGGCAACGTTGTACCAGGTCAAGATCACCACGCTCATCCGCACGGCCGCAGACTTGCAGGACGCGGCGGCTGCCGCGGCCCTGTCCGTATCGACACCTGGGACACCACACGTGAGCGAACGCGTCATCCAGCCCAAGAGCCGGGGCTTCCTCTTCCTCGACTCCCACCCCGGCGGCTGCCGACAGCTGGTGGACGCGATGTGGCGGGCCGTCCCCGACCCGGCCGCCGCCGGGGGAGAAGGACCGGTGGCTCTGGTCATCGGCTCGTCCGCCGGGTACGGCCTGGCCGCAACGATCGCGGGCCTGGCCCGTGTCGGCATCCGCGGGATCGGCGTGTGCTTCGAGAAGGCGCCCGCGCGCCGCACCGGCACGGCCGGCTGGTACCGCACCGCCGCCACCGCGCGGCTCGCCCGGCAGCACGGGCGGGACATGGTCTTCCTCAACGGCGACGCGTTCAGCGACACGATGAAGGAGCAGGTCGCCGACCTCCTGACCGAACGGTTCGGGGGACGACTCGACTACCTGGTCTACTCGGTGGCCGCACCTCGCCGCACCGACCCGGACACCGGCGCCGTACACGCCTCGGTCCTCAAGCCGATCGGCGCGCCCTCCACCACCAGGACCCTCGTCTTCGACGAGCGCGGCGCCCCGGAGGTCAAGGACGTCACCACGGCGCCGGCCGAGGGCGACGACATCGAGCAGACCGTGGCGGTGATGGGCGGCACCGACTGGGAACGGTGGATCACCTTCCTGGCCGACCGGTCCCTGCTCGCCGACGGCTTCGCCACCGCCGCCCTGTCCTACATCGGCTCGCCGCTCACCGCGGCGATCTACCGGCAGGGCACCATCGGTGCCGCGAAGGCGCATCTGGAAGCCACCGCACGCACGCTGGACGAGCGCCTCGGCAGGACCCTGGGCGGTCGGGCCGTCACCTCGGTCAACGCCGCCGCCGTCACCCAGTCCTCCACCGCCGTCCCGGGCATCGCCCTGTACGTGGGGCTGCTGCGCGGCGTACTCGGCGACGCCATGACGGCCCCGATCGGTCAACTGGTGGAGCTGTGGGACCAGCTGACCGGCGCCCGCCCCTTCGACGTCGACGACGAGGACCGGGTCCGCCTCGACACCTGGGAACTCGACCCCGCCGTGCAGAGCGCCGTCGCCGAGCGCTGGAGCAGCGCCACCAGTGACACCGTCGCCGAACTCGCCGACCTCGACTGGTTCGGCGACGAGGTCCGCCGCCTCTACGGCTTCTCCGTCCCCGGAATCGACTACACCGCTGCCGTCGAGACCGATGTCCCCTGGCCCGCCCCCACCGTGTGAACCGCTCGCCGAGCACCCCGGTCGCGCGAGCGGCGGCAACCTTTCCTCTTCCTGTGGCGACTACCGGGCGCCCGCCCTTCCCGGCGGGCGCCCCCACACGGAAGGACGGACGACATGACCGAGGTGCGAGGCAGGGCGAGGCACCGGAGACGCGGCAGGGCGCTGGTGATCGGTGTCCCGGTGGCGCTCACCGCTGCCGGGGTGCTCGCCTACGGCACGGCCTTCGGCGTCTTCGGCACGGACGCGAGGCCCCGGGCGGAGGCCGTGGACGCGAAGGGCGTCGAGGCGAAGGCCGGGGCCGCGGCGACGGCGGCGGAGACGCCCGTCTGGGCCCGTGCCGTCGCCGACGGTTTCGCTTCGGTCGACGCATGGGGGCAGAAGGGCACGTACGGCGGGAGGGACGGCAGGACGGTCACCGTCCGGACCCTCGCCGACCTCGAGAAGTACGCCACCGCCCCGGAGCCGTACGTCATCGTCGTGGCCGGGACGATCACGGTGAGCCCCACGGGCAAGGAGATCAAGGTCGCCTCCGACAAGACCATCGTCGGCTCGGGGACGTCCGGTCACATCGTCGGAGGAGGCTTCTTCCTCGGGCAGGGCGTGCACAACGTCATCATCCGGAACCTGACGATCCGGGACGCGTACCAGGGCATCTGGAACGACAAGGAACACGACTTCGACGCCGTCCAGATGGACGGCGCGCACCACGTGTGGATCGACCACAACGACCTGCGGCACATGGCCGACGGCCTCATCGACAGCCGCAAGGACACGACGTACGTCACCGTCTCCTGGAACAGGCTCGGCACCAACAACAAGACCTTCGGCATCGGCTGGACAGACAACGTCACGGCCGATCTGACCATCCACCACAACTGGTTCCGCGAGACCGAACAGCGCAACCCGTCCACGGACAACGTCGCCCACGCGCACCTCTACAACAACCTCCTCCAGGACGACCCCGGCACCGACATCACGTCGTCGTACGGGAACTACGCCCGCGGGAAGACGCGGATGGTCCTCGAGAACAGCGTCTTCCAAGGCGTGAACAACCCGGTCATCAAGGACGGCACGGCGGCGTTGGTGCAGCGCGGAAACGTCTTCTCCGGCACCACGGGCCGCAACGAGAGCGGCGGTACCGGGTTCGACCCGAAGGCCTTCTACCCGTACACGCTCGATCCGGCGGCGGCGGTGCCGGCGCTGCTCAGGTCGGGGGCGGGCCCGCGGACGACGATCGGCACGGCGACCGCGGGAGGCACGGCGGGCACGGTGAGCGCGACTCCGGCCGCGGCGCCGACCGTCCTCACCGTGGCGAAGGACGGCAGCGGCCGCTTCACCAGCGTGCAGAAGGCCGTCGACGCGGTACCGGCGGGCAACAGCTCGCGCGTCGTGATCCGAGTGGCGCCCGGCGTCTACCGGGAGACGGTCAAGGTCCCCTCGAACAAGCCGCAGGTCACGATCGAGGGCACCGGCGGAAGCCGCAAGGACACCGTCATCGTCGAGGGCCACGCCTCCGGCATGACCAGACCGGACGGCTCGGGGACGTACGGGACGGGCGGCAGCGCCACCGTCGCGGTCGAGGCCGACGACTTCCAGGCACGGAACCTCACCTTCTCGAACGACTTCGACGAGGCCGCGAACCGCAACCTGAACGGCCATCAGGCCGTCGCCCTCCGCACGGCCGCCGACCGGGTCCTCCTCGACGGCGTCATCGTCAGCGGCGACCAGGACACCCTCCTGCTCGACACCGCGGCGAAGGACAGGCTCGGCCGGGTGTACGTCACCCACTCGTATGTGATCGGCAACGTCGACTTCGTCTTCGGGCGGGCCACGGCGGTGATCGACAGATCGGTCCTCACCCTGAAGAAGCGCTGGGACGGCACGTCTGCGGGGTACGTGACGGCCCCCAGCACCCCGGCCGGCCGCAAGGGTTTCCTGATCACCCGCTCCACGGTGAACGGTGACGTCTCCGCGGGCGGCTTCTTCCTCGGGCGCCCCTGGCACGCGGGCGGAGACGCGACGCTCTCGCCCCAGACGACGGTACGCGACAGCGTCCTGAGCGCTGCGGTGAAGCCGACCCCCTGGACGGACATGAGCGGTTTCTCCTGGAAGGCGGACCGCTTCGCGGAATACCGCAACACGGGCGCGGGCGCGGGCCCGGCCCACGCCGACCGCCCGCACCTGACCGCCACGGAGGCAGCCACCCAGGACACGCTCCACTGGCTGGGCGACTGGAGGCCACAGACGTCCTGAGCCCCGCCCGCCGTGCGCACCGGCGGGGTTCCGTGGGCGGCCTGACCTGCCGCGAGACCCCGAAGTCCGGCATGCGATCATGCGGTTGCCCCGGGGGTGGGCCGCCCGGTCGGGCGTGTGCGACGCGAGGAGTGCGGTGTGAGATCGGGCGGGGACCGGGACGATTCGTCGGTGCCGGACGACGTGTGGGAGCAGTTCCTGCGGGATTCCGTGGAAGGCGTCGCGGACGCGCCCAAGGAGCCGTCCGCGCGGGCCCGGGTCGTGACGGAGCGGCTCCGCGACGAGCCCGCGGGCAACGAGGGTTGGCGGACGTACACGCCCGCCGCCCCGGCCCGGCGCAAGAAGGGCTGGTACCTGGCCGGACTGGCCGCCGCCGTGGCGCTGCTGGTCGTGGCGTTCGACCCGTGGGACATCATCGGCGCGTCCGGCGGGGACGGCGCGTCCGGACCGCCGCTCGCCCAGGAGTCGGGGCGCCCGACGGGCGCGCCGCCCCTGGAGCCGGCACAACGTCCCACGCTCGACGAGCCGTTCAGGGGATCGCCCGCCGCGCGCTGGGCGGACGGCACGGCCGGGATCGCCGTCCCCGACGCCCGGGCGACCGGATGGATGAGCAAGACGCAGGTGGAGAAGGCGCTTCGCCAGACGCGCGACTTCCTCGCCGGATCCGGCCTGGACCCGGCGGTGCTGCGCGGCGAGCGCCCGACCAGGGCCATCGCCCTGATCAACCCGCACCAGAAGGACGTCAAGGACTATCTGGCCGCCGCGTTCGGCACACCGACGGAGGAGAACGACCCGCTGCTGCTCTTCAGCCGGTTCGACCCGTCGCACACGCGCCTGGTCGGCGACGTCGTCAAGACCCGCGGCCGGATGACCTTCCGGGAGGGCCATCGCGGTGCCCTCCAGGTGACCACCGACGTCACCTACGTCTACCCGGTCGTCCAGGCCGAGGCAGGCAGCGACGAGGTCGTCCGCACGATCGCGCGGCGCGAGGTCGTGGTCAACTGGGACGACCCCTCGAAGATCATCACCGAGCCGGGCACCCTCTCCCTCGTCTCGTACAAGGTCGACATGACCAACGGCGGCTGCGACACCCACACCGGCTACTTCACCCCGGAGTTCGGCACGCGGGAGCCGGACGGCCGTTCGAGCGACGGCGAGACCGTCGACCCGTACGACCGCAACGCGCCGATGTTCGGCGGGCAGGGGAGCCCGGACGACACCTGCAGGACCGCGTCCCGCTCCTGACCACCGGTCGTACCTGCTTCCTGCCGTTCCCGCGGCCCCGCCCTCGCGTGTCCGCGGGCGTGTCCGCCCTCCGCGCCCGCCTATGCGCCCGCCCTCCGTGCCCTCCGTGCCCTCCGCCTGTGTCCGTCCTCCGCGCCCTCGGTATTCCCGGCCGCCGTTCCATGGTCACGGGCGCACCGGGCGGGCACGATGGTGGCCACCGCGGCGGGGTGACCCGTGCGCGCCGACAGGAACCGGAAGGGACACGTCACCCCATGCCCCAGCACTACGGCGACTACCAGCACGAGATCTACTTCGACGGGCTCTTCGGCGTCCTGCCCACCCAGCCGATGACCTTCGCCGAACTGGAGTCGCGGGCGCGGGCCGCCCTCCCGCCCTCGCTGTGGTCGTACGTGGCGGGCGGCGCGGGCGACGAGGCCACCCAGGAGGCCAACGCCACGGCCTTCCGCACCTGGGGGCTCGTGCCGCGCATGATGGTCGGCGCGGCCCAGCGCGACCTGTCCGTCGACCTGTTCGGGCTGAAGCTGCCGTCACCGCTGTTCATGGCGCCGGTCGGCGTGATCGGTCTCTGCGCCCAGGACGGGCACGGCGACCTGGCGACCGCCCGCGCCGCCGCCCGTACCGGCGTGCCGATGATCGCCTCCACGCTCACCGTCGACCCGATGGAGGAGGTCGCCGCCGAGTTCGGCGACACACCGGGCTTCTTCCAGCTCTACACGCCCACCGACCGCGACCTCGCGGAGAGTCTCGTACGCCGCGCCGAAGCCGCCGGCTTCAAGGGCATCGTCGTCACGCTCGACACCTGGATCACCGGCTGGCGGCCCCGTGACCTCGCCACCGGCAACTTCCCCCAGCTGCGCGGACACGCGCTCGCGAACTACACCTCCGACCCGGTCTTCCGCGCCCGCCTGGCCAAGAGCCCCGAGGAGGACCCGCGCGCCGCCGTCCTGGAGTGGGTGGGCGTCTTCGGCAAGCCGCTCGTCTGGGACGACCTGGCCTGGCTCCGCTCGCTCACCGACCTGCCGATCGTCCTCAAGGGCATCTGCCACCCCGAGGACGTCCGCCGCGCGAGGGACGGAGGCGTGGACGGCGTCTACTGCTCCAACCACGGCGGCCGCCAGGCCAACGGAGGCCTGCCCGCCCTGGACGCCCTGCCCGACGTGGTCGCCGCCGCAGACGGTCTCCCCGTGCTCTTCGACTCGGGGGTCCGCAGCGGCGCGGACGTCGTCAAGGCCCTCGCCCTCGGGGCCACGGCGGTGGGGGTCGGGCGCCCGTACGCGTACGGACTCGCCCTCGGCGGCACCGACGGCATCGTGCACGTCCTCCGTGCCCTGCTCGCCGAGGCCGACCTGATCATGGCCGTCGACGGCTACCCGACGCTCGCCGACCTCCGCACGGACGGCGCGCTGCGCACGGTGCGCTCGTAGGCGGTGTCCGCCCACGGCCCTGGCCGCCTGCTCTGGCAACGGCTCCACCAGCGTCAAGGCCCAGACCCTGGGCGCCTTCCTCAAAGGCCGCTGGGAGTTCGAGGCCGAGAACGGGGAGGGGGCCCGGATCGACGTGTCCGAAGAGGGGCGTTGGCTGATCACCGGCGGGGGCGCGGACGATCCGTGGGCGGAGGAAGGCGACTGGTCCTTCGAGGGCGGCCGCCTCTCCCTGGCGGTCGACCGGCGCGAACCCTACGTGGTCCACGACGTTCCCGAGAAGGCGGAGAAGGCGCTCGGCGGCAGCTACACCCTGTCGGGAGGACTCATCGAGGGCCAGGACGCGGGCTATGCGCGGATGAGGATCAGCGGAGGCCAGGACGAAGTGGTGCTGACGTTCCCCGAGTACACGGACGACGGGCCGCGGGTGGTCACCTGCACACGGGTGGAGGTCCACGAGGCGTCCTGAGGCCCGGCCGGGCCTCGTCCGGTGCCTCGCCGTACACTCCACCTCGCCGGTTGCGGCGTTTCTCGGGGGAGGCGATGTGGTGGGCGACGGTGTGTGGTCCGGGAGGGAACAGCGGCTCGACCTCGGGGCGTCGCTGCTGTTCGGAGCGGTCTACGCGGCTGCGTTGTTCCTCATCGTGACGGGCTTCACCGCAGAACCGAGGGGCTGCGGCGGCCGCTTCGCCCCCGCGTGCGCGGCCGGGACGTACGCCCGCCTCGGCGTCGGCTTCGGGCTCGCCCTGGTCGTGGCACCGCTGCTGTACAAGGTCGTGCCGAGTGTCCCGTACGGGCGGGGCGTCGGCCGGGCGGCGGGCATCGTCGCCCTGCTCCTCGGGGCGGCGGCCGGTATCGCCCTGGCGGCACTGGCCGCCCACGCCCTCTCCTGAGGCGGACATCGCGGCTGGTTCCTTCGGAAGGGCGGGGTGCTCGCGCGCGGGCTGCGGGTGCGGATCGCGGCCCGCGCGTGGCTGGTGAAACGGAGTTCCGTGGCCCGGGCCCCGGGACGGGTTCAGTTGAGGGTGTCGGGGTCCGGCCCGGTGCGCAGTCCGCGGTCGAGGCCGCCGAGCGCGCTCATCTCCTCGTCGGAGAGGGCGAAGTCGAAGACGTCGATGTTCTCGCGGATACGAGCGGGGGTGACGGACTTCGGGATCACGACGTTCCCGAGCTGGAGGTGCCAGCGCAGCACCACCTGGGCGGGGGACCTGCCGTGCCGGGTGGCGATGTCCACCAGGGACGGCTCGGCGAGGACGGCGCCCTGGGCGAGCGGGCTCCACGCCTCCGTGGCGATGGAGTGGACGGCGTGCAGCTCGCGGAGCTCCCGCTGCTGGAGCGCCGGGTGGAGCTCGATCTGGTTGACGGCGGGCACGAGGTCGCTGCTGTCGAGCAGCCGCTTCAGGTGCGCGGGCTGGAAGTTGGAGACACCGGCCGCGCGGACCCGCCCGTCGGCGACCAGCTTCTCGATCGCGCGCCAGGTGTCGACGTACAGGTCGCGCGCCGGGGTCGGCCAGTGGATGAGGTACAGGTCCACATGGTCGAGGCCCAGCTTGGCGAGGCTCTCGTCGAAGGCCCGCAGGGTGGAGTCGTACCCCTGGTCGGCGTTCCAGAGCTTGGTGGTCACGAAGAGCTCGCCGCGGTCGATGTCGGAGTCGGCGAGCGCCCGCCCCACACCGGCCTCGTTGCCGTAGATCGCGGCGGTGTCCAGGGAGCGGTATCCGGCCCGGAGGGCGTGGCCGACGGCTGCGGTCGTCTCGTCGTCGGGGACCTGGAAGACACCGAAGCCGAGCTGCGGGATCTTCACGCCGTTGTTGAGCGTGACGGTGGGGAGGTGGGACATGCGTGCACTGCCTTCTCTGCGGGTTCGCCCACGGGTTTCTTCGAGGGCGTTTCTCTGGGCTTCTCTGGGGATGGCGCGAGGGACGTGTCCGACGGATGGCCGCGAGGGAGGGCGCGGAAGGGGTCCCTGCGGGTGTCTCGCCGGTACGGATCAGGCGAGGGCCCCGGTGGCCGCGACCGCGAAGGAGTGGTCCTGCGCGGGTGCGCCGCCGCCGACACCGATGGCGCCGATGAGCGTGCCGTCGCGGTGGACGGGGACGCCGCCGGCGATGAAGAGGAGCGGGCGGTCCAGGGCCGTGGTCAGGGAGTGGAAGGGGCCGTCCGGCTTGACCAGGTCGACGAGGTCGGCGGTGGGGGCGTCGAGCTGCAGGGCGGTGTAGGCCTTGCGGGTGCTCGTCTCGCCGGAGATCAGCACGGCGCGGTCGTCGCGGCGGAAGGCGAGGAGGTGGCCGCCGGCGTCGAGGACGGTGACGCTGACGGTGACCCCGGCGGCCTCGGCGGCGCGGCGGGCCGCGGTGAGCAGGATCTCGGCGTCCTGGGTGCTCAGCGGGGCGACGGCGGTGGTGGTGGCGTTCATGGGGTTCTCCTGAGGTGGTGTGCTGCGCAGGGGGAGGGGGAGGGAGGTCAGTGGTGTACGGGGATACGGGTGCCGGCGTCCGCGTCGGTGCTCGTGGCACCGACGGTCGCGGGCGCCCGGCGCTCCAGCGCGGCGGACCAGAGGGCGAGGCCGAGAGCGGCGGCGGCGAGGACGGCGCCGACCCAGTTCGGGGCGGTGTAGCCGAGGCCTGCGGCGATGACGAGGCCGCCGAGCCAGGCGGCGAGCGCGTTGCCGAGGTTGAAGGCGCCGATGTTGACGGCGGAGGCGAGGGTCGGTGCGCCGTGCGCCTGGTCGAGGACGCGCTTCTGCAGCGGCGGGACGGTGGCGAAGCCGAGCGCCCCGACGAGGAGGATCGCGATCGCGGCGAGGATCTTGTCGTGGGCGGCCACGGTGAAGAGGGCGAGGACGATCGCGAGCCCGCCGAGGGCGGTGTACAGCAGGGGCATCAGCGCGCGGTCGGCGTACCGGCCGCCGAGCAGGTTGCCGAGGAACATGCCGGTGCCGAAGAGGACGAGGAGCCAGGTGACGGCGCCGTCGGAGTAGCCGGCGACCTCGGTCATCATCGGCGCGATGTAGGTGATCGCGGCGAAGACACCGCCGAAGCCGAGCACGGTCATCGCCATGGCGAGCAGGACCTGCGGGTTGCGGAACGCCTTCAGCTCCCGGCGCAGGTGGGTGCCCTCCGGGCGGGGCATCGCGGGGACGAGCCTGGCGATGCCGAGCAGGCCGAGCACGCCGAGTGCGGCGACTACGGCGAAGGTGGTCCGCCAGCCGACGGCCTGCCCGACGAGGGTGCCGAGCGGCACACCGACGATGTTGGCCACGGTGAGGCCGGTGAACATGGTGGCGATGGCGCCGGCCTTCTTGTCCGGGGCGACGAGGTCGGCGGCGACGACGGATCCGATGCCGAAGAACGATCCGTGCGCGAGTGAGGCGATCACACGGCCGGTCACCATCAGTCCGAAGCTCGGGGCGATCGCGGAGAGTATGTTTCCGGCCACGAACAGTCCCATGAGCAGCATGAGCATGCGCTTACGGCTCACCTTGTTGCCGAGGACGGTCAGCAGCGGCGCGCCGACGACGACGCCGAGCGCGTAGCCGGTGACGAGCAGGCCGGCGGTGGGGATGGAGACGCCGTAGTCACCGGCGATCTCGGGCAGCAGCCCCATGACGACGAACTCGGTCGTGCCGATCCCGAATGCCCCGACTGCCAGGGCGAGGAGTGCGAGCGGCATGGCTCACCCCTTCCGTGATTGCTTGAGTAAGCTCTTTACGTGCTCACACAATAGTTGCACGCGCGCTATAAGTGCAATCGCGGCTAGTCGGTGCGCTCGGGATGACGGTGATCGCAAGGGCCGGGGTCGTGCCGGTGCGTCGACGCGCCGCCGCACCGGCGCCGTCAAGGCCCTGCAGGGGCCTGTCGCCGTGCGTCTCGGTGCTCGTCGCTGTGGGAACCGGCCTGTACGGGGCACTGTCGGAGGCCTCGGGCACACTGCGCCGTATGAACTCGGTGACCGCGCACGACTACGCCTGGATCCGCACCTCGCCGCTCTTCCGCCACGCCATGGAGAGTGGATACACCCTGACGCTGATACGCGGGCTGACACCACACGAGGTGTTGCAGGCGATAGGGGCGGAACCGCGCGGCACCGGGGAAGGGACGGCCGGGCTGATCGAGGCGGACGACGCCCACCGCGCCGAGGTGGACTTCGACTACTGGGACGAGTCCTACGTCGCCGGCGCCTTCAGCACCCCGGGCGAGAGCGGCGACTGGACCCTCGTCCTCGGTTTCGACGGTGGCCTGGGGATCGAGGGTGGGTGCGCGGAGACGCTGTCGAAGGGCGGCCGGGTCGTGGCGCACTCGAGCAACGGCGGCAAGCCCATCCACCTCTTCCACTGGTTCGAGGACGGTGAACTCCGTACGACGTTCGAGGGCCCCTCGGCGCGCGACGGCAACAGCCCCGACGAACTGGTTCCCCTGCTCCGGGAAGTCGGCTTCCCTCTGACTCCCGAGGGTGAGCACGACGAGGACGCCCCGGACGTCGACGGGAAGGCGGCGGTCCTCGCTCTGGCCGAGAGGCTGACCGGCGTGCGCGTCACCGAAT
This sequence comes from Streptomyces sp. NPDC029956, assembly GCF_055574655.1. Taxonomy (NCBI): domain Bacteria; kingdom Bacillati; phylum Actinomycetota; class Actinomycetes; order Kitasatosporales; family Streptomycetaceae; genus Streptomyces; species Streptomyces sp. NPDC029956. The sequence goes on from NZ_JBVHZJ010000014.1 coordinate 103,483, forward strand.
CCCTCCTCCGGGGCGCCATGTACGAACTGGGTCTCGTTCCCGAACGGCCTGCCGAGGAGTGGACCGGCCTGGTCATCGACATCACCGATGCCCACGGGGAGCGTCTGTACAGGGAGTGGACCTACGAGGAGATCGCGGCGGCTTCGGACCGCGCACGGGCGGAGGCGAACGCGCCGGTCGTGATCACCTGCAACGAGCCGTCGGCCATGGACCGTGCGGAGCGCGAGACGGGTGAGTAGCGAACGGGGCGTTCCCGTCGGACGGCGTGTCGTGTGAAGTGGTGAAGCAGGGCGGAGATCTCCGCGACGACGTGGCGGAGCTTGCCCGGCACCTTGATGTCCGGGTCCCCCAGACCATCACCCGCGCCTACGACATCCGGTAGACCTCACGGTCCGGGCCGGGCGGGCCCTCCCCCAGGGGAGGCCCGCCCGGCCTTCTGGCGTACCCGGGGGTGGTCGCGTCCCTCCTCCTTGAGGAGGGCGCCGTCGAAGTCTCCCTGGACCGAGCGCAGCCGGGCGAGCAGCGCGGGCCTGCTACGGACGAGGCGACAACTCGGCGTCCCGGCGGAAAGTCCAAGCGCCGGGGTGATTCGTCCCTATGAGCGATGACCCACGGGCGAGCAGTCTGAGTGCCGCTCGGCCGCATGCCGTGCACCCGCACCGTCTCGCCCCACCCCACCCGGAACAGCCGGCCGCGCCGCCGCCCGTCAGTTCGTCGGCCGCCCCCGAGGACGCCGGACCGTCAAGGAGCCCTCCCCCTCGTGGCTCCTCCGATCAGGGAGAACCATGCGCACTCCTCGTAGCAGACTGGCCGCGGCGCTCGTCGCCGCCGCGCTGGTCGTCACCGGCGGCAGCACGCTGGCGACGCCCGCGGCGTCCGCAGCGTCCGCGGCGGACGCGGCACCCGGCGCCGCCGGCTACACCGTCACCGTCGGCGCCAAGGGCTCGTGGACCCACCCCGACGACACCCCCGCCGGCACGTACATCGACAAGGACGGCACCTTCTACTTCCAGCAGGCGCACGCCCTGTACGGCGCGAGCGACCCCCGCAAGTGGACCTTCTACACCGGGACGAACTTCGACACCGCCACCCGGTCCAGCGGCATCAGCGACGCGGTGAACCCGGCCAACCCCAACGACCGCAACAACGACACCACCTGGCGCTGCAACAACAGCCCGACAGGTGTGGAGTCCACCCAGGCGCCCTCCACCGGTTCGTACGCGCACCGCAACTACTGCGACCTCGCCGGTGTCTGGGTCGACCCCGACACCGGCGACTGGTACGGACTCGTGCACAACGAGTTCACCCCCCAGCCCTTCGGCGACGGCATTCACTACGACGGCATCGACTACGCCGTCTCCAAGGACCAGGGACGCACGTGGACCATCAAGGACCACGTCATCACCTCGCACTACAGCACCGAGCGCGGCGACACCGCTGCCTTCCCGCAGCAGACGTACCACTACGGCACCGGTGACCAGCGCCTGTTCGTCGACACGGCGTCCGGCTACTTCTACGCCTTCTACGGTTCCCGGATCGTGAACAAGGGCGGTGGCTGGGCCGCGTTCTACGGGCATGTCGCCCGAGCCCCGATCGCGTCGAAGATGGCGCCCGGCTCCTGGCAGAAGTGGTACGGCGGCGCCTGGTCGGAGCCCGGCGTCGGAGGCCGCGAGAGCACCATGGTCCCGGTCGGATCCGGCAGCACGACGGGCTACACCCCGCCGTCGAAGGAGTACGACCCCGCCAACAGCGGCACCGTGAGCCAGCAGGTGGCCGCCGGCCTGACACCCCCGACGTCCCCGCTGTTCGTCATGGACATCACGTACAACGCCCATCTCGGCCTGTACATCGGCCAGCCCCAGGCGGTCGACCAGAGCGGCAACGCCTCCCAGGAGATCTACGCCACCGACAACCTGGCCACCCAGAAGTGGTTCCGTCTCGGTGACACCGGTAGCTACAGGAACGCCTCCTGGTACCGCTGGTTCCTCGACAGCGGCAACAAGACCGCCTCCGGGATCGTCGGCAAGAACTTCCGCTCCTACTGCTCCTTCGGCTGCTCCAACGGCACCAGCAGCGAGTACGTCAACCTGACGATCGGCACCACGGAGCCCGCGGCCCCCGTCGACACGACCAGGGCCTACCGCATCTCCAGCGCCGGTGGCCGCGTCCTGGCCGAGGTCTCGGGCGGTTCGGCCACCACCTCCCTCGCCGCCGCCACCGGCTCCGGCCTCGAGTCGTGGATCTTCACCCCGAACGGGGACGGCTCGTACCGCATCGCCAACTCCGCCTCCGGCCGGCTCCTCGGCGTGAGCACCACCTCCACCACCACGCGAGCCTGGGGCACCAAGCCCACGGTCACCGCCGCCCCGGCCGGCGGCCCGACCGTCGGTCAGCAGTGGTTCGTGATCCGGGGCACCTCGCCCGCCGACGGAGCGGCCACCGGCACGTACAAGATCGTCAACCGTTACAGCGGCCTCGTCATCGGCCTCTCCGCCGACTCCGGGCGCCTCGCCGAGACCACACCCACCCGCAACTGGAGCAACACCACGGGCAACGCGGTCGGCGGCACCCGGACGGCGGGCGAGCAGGCCCTGACTCTGACCCCGACCGGCCAGGTGGCCGAGACGGTCACGGTCACCCACCCGGGCAACCGGACGACCACCCTGAACAAGCCCGTCTCCCTCCAGCTGGAAGCCGCCGACTCCGCGGGCAAACCCCTGACGTTCACCGCCACCGGCCTTCCCGCCGGGCTGGGGATCAGCGCCGGCGGACTGGTCACGGGCACGCCCACCGCGGCGGGCACGTCGACCGTCACCGTCACGGCGTCCTCCGGCAGCGCCACGGGCACGACCACGTTCACCTGGGCAGTCGCGGCCTCCCTCGACGGGGTCCACACCCTCACCGCCGCGGGCAAGGCACTCGACAACCCCGACCACAGCACCACCGCAGGCACCCGGCTCATCACGTGGGCGCCGACCGGCGGCCCCAACCAGAAGTGGAGCTTCACCCAGCAGGCCGACGGGAGCTACATACTCAAGAACAGCGAGTCCGGGCTGTGCGCCGACGTCGAGGGCGGCTCGACGAGCACCGGCGCGCGCGTCATCCAGTGGACCTGCACCCAGGGCGCCAACCAGCGCTGGAACATCGTCCGCCTGGCCGCCGGCACCTACACCGTCGCCTCCGCGGCGAGCGGGCTGCTGCTGACCACCGCCTCCACCGCCGACGGAGCCCTCGTCACCCAACAGCCCGACACCGGGACGTCGCTCCAGCAGTGGACCGTCAACTGACGATGCCGCCACGGCGGCGGTGATGACCGGCCTGCCGGGCCCTCGCGAGCAGCGAGGGGCCGGCAGGCCTTTCTCGGCTCTGCAGGCCGCCAGGCCTTTCGGCTGGCAAGGCCGTCTCGGGCCCGCCAGGCCTTCTCCGGCCCGGCGATCGGCCCAGCCGTCTACCGTTCGCCTGTGAGCAGCTCTTTTCAGACGATCGTCGACCTGGACGCGACAGCCGAGGACGCCGCCGCGCACGGGGAGCGGGTGACGGCATGGCTGGTGGGCGAGGGAGTCGTGAGGCTGCCGGACCACGTTCCCGGGCCGCGGTGGGAGAGGGCGACCGGGTTCCGGGAAGCGAGCGGGAGCGATGGGCTGACCGTGGTCACCGGGCGGACGGTGTTCTTCTCGCCGCAGCGGAGCGGGCCGCCGGTCTGTCCGCGCTGCGCGGTGGCATTCGGGGAAGAACACCTGGAGGTGTTCTCTCCGGCCATGGACGGATGGTGGAACACCGGCAGGGGCGACGTGCCCTGTCCGGCCTGCGGAGGGCTGGTGCCGCTGGCCGCGTGGGAGTGGACCGGAGGCGGGCTCGCCTTCGCGTACCTGGGGTTCGAGTTCTGGAACGGGCCGGCGTTGCTGCCGGATTTCGTCGCCGAGCTGGGCCGGGTGCTCGGGCACCGGACGCGGTTCGTGCGAGGACGGATCTAGGCCGGGGGCGGGCGGAGCGGCGGGGCGGCCTGGTGGGGCGGACGGGGGGGCGACACCCGCACGCGTTCACCCGTTCGGAGTAGTTGAACGATCGCTCCCGGAGCGGCGGCCGGACGATGACCCCATGAGCCAGAACACCGCACCCCGCCCGCCCAGCGCCGGCACGAGCGTCAGAGGGGCCGCAGGCGGAACCCTGTTCGCCGGTGTCCTCATGGTGGTCATCGGTATCCTCGACATCCTCCAGGGCATCGTCGCCGTCGCCAAGGACGACGTCTACGCCCGGGTCGGCGACTACGTCTTCGAGTTCAACCTGACGAGCTGGGGCTGGACCCACATCGTCCTCGGCATCCTCGTCGGCCTCGCCGGCACCGGAATCCTCATGGGCTCCGAGTGGGGACGGATGGGCGGCATCACGCTGGCCGTCCTGAACACCGTCGCCCAGTTCATGTTCCTGCCCTACCAGCCCTGGTGGGCGCTCTTCTCGATGGCCATCTCGATCATCGTGATCTGGGCACTGGCCACGGACCACACCTCCTTCCACAAGCACGGCACGGCCTGATCGACCGCCGGCCGGCGCCGTCTCCGTAGGCGCCGGTCACGAGGGCGTCCGTGCCCACTCGACGGCGGCCGACCGTGAGGCGAGCACGACCCCATGGGCACGGAGGGGCACTGCGGCCTCGCCCACGAGGCCCACGAGGTGTCCCCTGGCCGTGACGCGTTCCAGAACCGCGCGCAGGAGGGTCTCCGCAGCCGCGTCGACGGCCGTGACGTGCGCGAGGTCGACGACAGCGCGGCTGTGGCCGACCTCGGGCAGGCGCTCCGCGAGGGCGTAGGCCAGCCGTTCGGCGGCCGTGAAGTCGAGCTCTCCCCGCGCGGCGACCCAGGGGGACAGATCGCCAGGTGCCGTTCCGTTCCCCGGTCGGGACCACGCGGCCCCTCCCGGTCCGTCGCTCGGGCCGGTCTCGACGACCGGCGTGCCGGGCGCCGGGTTGTGCATCAGATGGAGCCCGAGTTCCTGCGACAGCACGGTCAGCGCCGCGACCGCGCGGACGGGGTTCCCGGCGCCGTCGAGCAGCGGGCTGTAGCAGCCCATGCCGGACCGGCCCGGGCTGACGGCCACCAAGCCCCCGGAGACGCCGCTCTTCGCCGGCAGCCCCACGCGGAGCAGCCAGTCGCCCGAACCGTCGTACATCCCGCAGGTCGCCATGACAGCCAGGACCTGGACGGTCACCGGCTCAGGGACCACCCGCGCACCGGTGACGGGATTGACCCCGCCGTTCGCGAGAGTCGCCGCCATCACCGCGAGGTCGACGGCATGGACCCGGATCGCGCACTGCCGGAAATAGACGTCGAGTGCTGCTGACGGGTCACCCGTGAGGGATCCCGCCGCACGCATCAGGTGCGCCAGGGCGATGTTCCGGTCGCCCGTGGCGGCTTCTGCGCGGTAGACCTCCTCGTCGACGTCCAGGGCCCGGCCTGCGAAGCCGCTGAGCGTCTCCAGGATCCGGGAGAATCGCTGCTCGGCGCCCGCGGCCGGCACCAGGGCCGTGGTCGCGATGGCCCCCGCGTTGATCATGGGGTTCGCCGGCCGGCCGGTCTTCGGATCCAGGCTGATCGCGTTGAACGGCTCACCGCTGGGCTCGGCACCCACACGGCGGAAGACCTCGGCCGCGCCGAGTTCGCTCAGCGCGAGCGCGAGGACGAACGGCTTGGACACCGACTGGATCGTGAAGAGCCTGTCCGCCTCTCCCGCCCGGTAGCGATGCCCGGACGCACTCGCCAGCGCGATGCCGAAGTCCGCGGGATCCGCCTGCGTCAGGGGCGGGATGTACGTGGCGAGGTGCCCGCTGTCCAGCTCCCGGAACTCACGCCACAGCTTCGCCAGCACGGCGTTCACCGCATCGACCACGACACCCTTCACCATGTGGCCATCCTCGTCCAGATGTCGATGACGCCCCACCGGAGGACGGCGTCGGGGACGCGGGAAGCGGGTGCGTGGCCGGCGAGCGGAGCGAGGCCCACAGGGGAGGGGCGTTGTCGCCGGTCACCGGGCAAGCCGGGCGTCGATGAGGGCCTTGAAGCCCTCGTAGGAGCCGGGGGTCCGGACCCGCACCCCGTCGACGAAGAAGGTCGGCGTCCCCTGAACGCCGAGGGCGAGTCCGTCCCGCTGGTCGGCCCTGACGCGTTCCAGAGTCGCCGGCGCCTTCACCGCGGCGTCGTACTTCGCCACGTCGAGGCCCAGGGTGACCGCGTACGTGCGGAAGAGGGCGGCCTTGGACTCCTTCGCCTCGCCCCACTCCTTCTGCGTGGCGAACAGCTTGCCGTACATCGCCTCGAACTCGCCCTGCCGGGCCGCCGCCTCGACCGCGAGGGCCGCGGTCGTGCTGTTGCGGTGGCCGGGCATGGGGAAGTAGCGGGCGATGAACGTCACGCGGTCCCCGTACTCGGCGCGCAGCCTCTCGACGGTGGGGTGGACGGCACCGCAGCCCTCACATTCGAAGTCGAGGAACTCGACGACGGTCAGTTCGCTGCGCCGGGGCGTGGTCAGGCGGTGGCTGTCCTCCCGGACGGGACGGGCGTCGGCGGCGGCCTCGACGGTCACGGACGCGGGGTCCGCGGGTGCGAAGAGCAGGAACGAGCCGAACGCGACGCCGAGGGCTGCCACGAGGACCGCGGCGGCCAGGAGGTTCTTCTTGAGCTTGGTCATGAGTCCTCACGAGTGGGGGTGGGGCCGGATGCCGGGCCGTCATGCCGCCCGGGGCCGTTGTCCTGGTGAGCAGCCGCGGGCCCCAGTGGCGCGCCAGGTCGGTCCACCAGCCGTCGCCGATGACGTCGACGGGGGCGGGTCGGGAATGCCGAGCCCGGCAGCGGCCCCGGGCTATGCCGCGAGGGCGTACCGAGGCAGCCGGAGGGACACGGCCCGGTCGAGGAGAGGGGCGTGGACGGTCTGCCCGCGCCGGCCACGAGGGGGCGCGCGGCCGGCCTGCAACCGGGCGATGAAGCGCGGGAGCGGCAGAGTGTCGTCCTGGGCGGGGTGGCGAGCCGGCCCGGGTCCGGAGCCGGGGACGCCGCAGCACAGCCAGACGAATCGCAGCAACGCGACCACCGCGGTGAGCGCCGGAGGCGTCTGCCACCGGAACCGCTCGAAGACCCTGAGGAGGCGGGCCGCCAGAACGAGAGTGATCACGTGCCCCGCCGCGAAGGCCTCCGGGGGCGCCCCGGCGGCGGTGCCGTGGCCGAGCGAGCCCACAAGGCCGTCGGGAGCGCCTGCGACGGCGCAGACACCCGGTACGGCGTAGGCGGCCTGATACACCACCTGCGCACCCACGAGTGCGGTCAGCAGCTGTGTGTCGGAGAGCCGGCGGCCCGACAGGACGACCGCCGCCGCACCCGCACCGCAGAGCGGCACGGAGAGCATCACCCACCGGGGGACATGCCCCTGCACCAGCAGGTGACCGGCCAACGGCAGGACCACGCAGACGGCGACGGCGATCGCCGTCCACAGTCCGCGCCGCGTCTCCGGGAGAGGCGATGCGCAACGGGTGCCGTGTGCGCGTGCCATGTGGTCCGTGCTTCCAGGTTCACTCGGTGGGCCCAGGCGCACGGGTGGCACCTGGCAGTTCGAGCAGGGTATCCCGCTCACCCTGATGCGCCTGAGGCGCATCCCGAACCCCACGGAACACGGTGGTCCCGTCCGCGGGCCGTTCGCGCCGAACGGGTCAGCCGCCGTCCGACGTCCACCCCCGCGAACGGCATGTCAGCCACCATGTCCAGGCCGGCGCGGCCGATGACCACACCGGTCTCGCGTGCTTCGAGAGCCCACCAGCCGAACCCTCGCTCGGCGAAGTCGGCCCGCATGGCGGACAGCGCGGCGTCCCTCTGCTCCCGCGTGAGCACGTCCCCCAGGTGTTCCCGGACTTCGCGACCGGCGTTCACGGCGGCCCACGGTGCGCGATCGGATTCCCTCCACGACCGGAGCACGAGACGTTCGGTACGCAGCTCTGGCATGGCGGTCGGCCAACCCGATCGCGAGCGGGGTGTCGAGAGAGCACGGGGCGCCCGCCGGAACAGGCGATCGCATGTGATCACTGCGTGATTACAATGCGCGCGCCGGAGTGGTTCGACGGCACAACACCCGTACGGCGAAAGGGATCAGGGCCGCGCTCGACCTCGAACCGCAGGCCCCCGCCCATCGATGACGTCCGGCGGTTCGCGGGGCTCGGCAGGGACGGACTGCCGCAGTCGCTCCTGGACCACCTGACGAGGCTGCCGTCCCCGGCCCGACCGACCCGCCCGCCGTCCCCGCCCCGCAGCGTCCCGCGTCCCCTCGTACCCACCGCCCGCTCCCCGACACGTTCTGGAGACATCCGACATGGCATCACCCCTGCGCGTCCTCATCCACGGCGGAGGCATCGGCGGTCTCACGCTCGCCACCGCCCTCGCCCGGCGCGGCCACACCGTGGAGGTCGCCGAGATCCGCGACGCACTGGACGCGCTCGGCGTCGGCATCATCCAGCCGACCAACGCCCTGTACGGCATGCGGGAGATCGGCGTCCTCGACGCGTGCCTGGAAGCAGGGTTCGAGTGGGAGTTCCTGACGATCGCCGACCCCGCGGGGAACGTCCTCGCCCGTATCCCGCAGCCGCGCATGGGCGACGTGCCGGCCGCCAACGGCATACCGCGGCCCGCACTCGCCGGGGTCCTCGGCGACGCCGCCGTCGCCGCCGGCGCGAAGGTCCGGTTCGGTGTGACGATCACCGAACTCGACGACGACGGCACGGGCGTCGACGTGACGCTCTCCGACGGTTCCACCGGACGCCGGGACCTCGTGGTCGGTTTCGACGGGATCGGTTCCCCGCTCCGTACCCGGCTCTACGGCGACCGGTACGCGCCCGCGTACACCGGTTTCGCCAACTGGCGGGTCACCCTGCCCCGCCCCGCCGACGTCCGGGGCGTGGTGATGGCCACGGCGGGCAGGGAGGCGAAGGCCCTGCTCACCCCCATCACGGACGAACTGATGTATCTGGGGGCCGTGTTCCCCGAGGCCGAGGACTTCCGCCCCGACCCGGAGCACGCGCACGAGGAGCTGGCGAAGCGCCTCGCCATGTTCTCCGGCCCCGTCGCCGAGGCGCTCGCCGCCGTCACCGACCCCTCGGCCGTGGTGTACTCCCGCATCTCCCAGGTGAGTGTCGAGGAGCCCTGGCACGTGGGCCGGGTGGCCCTGGCCGGTGACGCGGCCCACGCCTCCACCCCGCACCTCGCCCAGGGCGCGGCCATGGCCGTCGAGGACGCCCTCGTCCTCGCCGAGTCCCTGGACACGGCGGCCTCGGTGCCGGCGGCCCTGGCGGCCTGGGAGGCCCGACGCAGGCCGCGGGCCATGTGGGTGCAGGCCATGTCGCGCGCGGTCCTCAAGCAGGAGATGGGCGCGGAGACGACCACCGAGGAGGACGCCCTCCTGGAGGTCGGCATCCCGGGCGCCGCCCACGTCCTGGCGAAGCCCTATTAGGTCCTGCCGCCACACTCCCGCCTGCCCCGGCGACGCCGGGGGACGTCTCCAGGACACGCTCCAAGGGCGTTGTCAGTGGCCGGGGATAGGTTCGTTCCTGTTCCGCCGCAACGGCGGGAACATCCCCTTTGACGTGCATGGGAGAAGTGCGTTGCCGGTCTGGGAGCTGTCGAGTACGGCGCGGGTGGTACAGCCCGCGCGACCGCGGAAACTCGCCAAGGTGCCGTTCGTCGAACTGGCCGACGGACGGTTGCAGGGAGTCGTGTCCAGCGGGTCCGACGCAGGACGCGTGTACGTGTCCTCGATCGCGACCGGGACGTACGCGTTCGCCTGCAGCACGAACAACAACCGCCCCTGCGGCGGCGCTCGGGGCAGCTTCTGCAACCACATCCGGGCGCTCGTCGGCGAGGCCGTCCTCCAGTACGGGGCCGAGCGCGTCGCCCGCTACCTGAAGGCCGACACGGGCGACGCGCCGGGCATCCGGCCCGACGCGCACAGGCTCGTCGCGCTGATGACCGCCACGCGGCCCGCGCAGGGCGACACCTCGGCGGCGGCGCCGGTGTTCAGCCGCTTCCTGCGGCACCTCGCCTACCTGGAACTGGAGCCGGCCACCGCGCCGCTGCCCGAGATGCAGTGGTTCCCGCCGACGAGGACGGTCGCCTGATGCGTACGGACCTGTTCACCGACCCCGTCGACGGGCTCGACGAGGCACTGTCCGCCGTCGACGCGTTCGACCGGGCACTCGTCTCCGGACTGCTCCGCCCCCAGCCCGACCAGGCCGCCGGCCTGGCGGCACTCGCCACCGCCGTCGCCGGATCGCCGCTGGCCGCGCCGGTCGCCGAGGCGGCCGACAAGGCCGCCGCCGGGGCCGCGGGCGAGGACCACCTCGTGGCGCTCGCCGCCGCACGCACCGCCCTCATGGGATCCGTCCACGACGCCCTGACCGAGCGCGTCGCGGACATCACCGGCCGGCCGCGCGCCGAACGCAACACCGCCGACGCCACGGCGGACGAACCCGGGGCCAACGTGCTCGCCGCCGCACGCGCCTGGCTGTGCGACCTCGCCCGGGCGGGATGGCAGGGCATCGACCACGAACTCGTCGCCGGCGCCGCGCCCGTCGTCTCCGCGATGCTGCCGGACCTGCGGCTGCGCCGCCAGGCCACCCTGCTGGACGGCTTCGCCGCCGAACTCGCGGCCTCCTGCCCCGGGGCCACCCTGGACCGCATCCCGGTCCGCCGCTGGGCGGACCTGTGGACGCGCGCCCTGCTCCTGACCCTGCCGGGCGCCGCCCGGACCCCGGCCCTGTCCACCGTGACCGGCCGCCTCCTGCCCCTCGGCGTGGACGTGCAGGAACACGCGACAGCCGTACAGGCCCAGGTGCACGCCGTGTTCGAACCCGCTGACGGCACGGAGCCGCGGCTGGTCCGGGCGGCCGTGTCCGCGCCCAAGCCGGACACGGTCGTGGGCGCGGGCCTCTGGCAGCTGCTGCGGCCGCGGATGTCGCTGCTCGCCGCCGCGGGGGAGTGCCGCGCCATGGAGCTCGACGGCATGCCGGTCACGGACGAGGGCGACCTCGTCTGGGACGACGAGCGGGCGCGTACGGGAGAGCCCGCCGACCCGTTCGGCACGGCCCGGGTCGTCCTCTCGACCGCCGCCGACCCGGTGACCGCGCCGCTGGACCGCCACCCGGCGCGGATCGCCGTCCCCGTCCTCCTGGAGGGCTACACGGTGGAGGACGAGAACGAGAACGAGAACGAGAACGAGAACGAGAACGAGAACGAGAAGCAGAACGAGGGCGAGGGCGACGGCCGGCTGACGTTCGCGCTCGCCGGGCACCGGCTGGCCGTCGACACCGACCGCATCCCGGCCGCCGGTCCGCTCACCCCGGAGGCGGTGGCCGCGTCGGGCGCGTGCCTGGGGCTGCTCCGCTGGGACGCGGGGGAGTTCGTCCTCCAGCCACTGGCCGTCGAGACCACCGTCCGGAAGAAGACCGTCGTCGTGCACGCGGGCGCGTGGGCCGGAGGCACCGCCGACAAGACGGGCGCCCGGGCGGAGAAGGCGGCCACGGACTCCGTCGCCGTGCTGCGCGAACGAGCCGGGAAGCTGCTGCGCGCATGACCGACGCCGACGCCGCCGCCACGGGCCTCCAGCCGACCGACGTTCAGCCGGCCGACCACGGGTCCTCCGACCTCCCGTCGGCCGACCACGGGTCCTCCGACCTCCCGTCGGCCGACCATGGGTCCTCCGACCTCCCGTCGGCCGACCTGTCGACCGGGACTTCCCCGGTCGCCGCTCCCTCTGTCAGCCCTTCCCCTGACGGCCCTGCCCCTGCCGTCCCCTCCCTGGTCACGGCCTCCCCGACCGCCGCCGTCCCGGACCCGGACGACAACCGTCGGCAGGTCCTCTACTGGCGGCTCCTCGCCCGGCTCTTCGACCCCGAGGAGCAGGCCGCCCTGGAAGCGGCGAGCGTCGCCGTCGTCGAGGACATCGGCCTGCCGGCCGCGTTGCTCGACCCGGGCGCGTCCGTCGACTCCGTCGTCCAGCGTCATCCCGAACTGGCCGACGAGTTCGACGGGTTGATGACACCTGAGGCCGACCCGAACGGCGTCCGCGACCGGGCGGCAGAGGTCCGGCGTGCCGCACTCGCGTCGAAACTGCTGCTCAACGTCTTCTCCACCGGCTCGGGAACGGTCTCCGCCGGGCAGCTGGCCCGCTGGCAGTCGGACGCCGGCTGGCTGGAGCGTTCGCTCGGCTGCCGGCCCGGCGGGCTGCGTGGCGGCCGGGGCGCCGGGGCCGTCGTCGACGGCGGTGGCGCGGGGCTCGAACTCGGCACCGTCGAGGCCGACCTCGTCCGCCGGATGCACCTGCGCGAAGTGCTGGCCGATCCCGCACTCGCCGCCCGGCTCACTCCCAGCATGTCCCTGATCGAACAGCTCCTGCGCGACAAGGGAAACCTGTCGGGCATCGCGCTCGCCAACGCCAAGTCCCTCATCCGGCGATACGTCGACGAGGTCGCCCAGGTGCTCCGCACCCAGGTGGAGAAGGCCACCGCCGGGGAGCTGGACCGTTCGGTCCCGCCCAAGCGGGTCTTCCGCAACCTCGACCTCGACCGCACCATCTGGAAGAACCTCACCAACTGGAGCCCGGAGGAGGAGCGGCTCTACGTCGACCGCCTCTACTACCGGCACACCGTTCGCCGGACCACACCGCAGCGGCTCATCGTCGTCGTCGACCAGTCCGGCTCCATGGTCGACTCGATGGTCAACTGCACCATCCTCGCCTCGATCTTCGCCGGGCTGCCGAAGGTGGACGTCCACCTCATCGCGTACGACACCCGCGCGATCGACCTCACCCCCTGGGTGCACGACCCGTTCGACGTGCTCCTGCGCACCAACCTCGGCGGCGGAAACGACGGGCCCGTCGCGATGGCCATGGCCAGGCCGAAGATCGCCGAGCCGAAGAACACCGTCATGGTGTGGATCTCCGACTTCTACGAGTTCGACCGCTCACAGCCCCTGTTCGAGGGCATCGAGGCGGTCCACCGGTCCGGAGTGCGGTTCATCCCCGTCGGCTCGGTGACCAGCTCGGGACGGCAAGAGGTCAACCCCTGGTTCCGGGAGCGGTTCAAGGCGCTCGGCACCCCGGTGGTCTCCGGCCACATCAACAAGCTCGTGCACGAACTCAAGACCTTCCTCACCTGAGACCGCCCAGAAAGGCCCCTCGCATGTCCGACCTGCTCCGCGCCCCCGCCGAGATCAAGTACGCCGAGGAACTCGACTGGCTCGAGTCGATCGACGACAACCCCAAGCCGTTCTCGTGGCGTCTCTCCCCGAAGATGGTCCGCCTCTTCGTCCTCGGCTCCGAGCGAGCCGACGGGCTGGACCGGGAGGTGACGCAGAAGTGGTTCGGCGACCGCAGCTTCGTCGAGCGCTCCATCGTCACCCTCGCCTCGGACCGCGGCCTGCTCCTGATCGGAGACCCCGGCACCGGCAAGAGCTGGCTCGCCGAGCTCCTCGCCGCCGCGATCAGCCGCAACTCGACCCAGGTCGTCCAGGGCACCGCGGGCACCACCGAGGACCACATCAAGTACTCCTGGAACGTCTCGATGGTCATCGCCAAGGGCCAGTCCCGCGAGTCGATGATCCCCTCACCGATCATGACCGCGATGGAGACCGGCACCATCGGCCGCTTCGAGGAGCTCACCCGCTCCACCAGCGACGTCCAGGACGCGCTCATCTCGATCCTCTCCGAGAAGTACATCTCGGTCCCCGAGCTCGACAGCGCCGGCGGCGAGAACATCGTCTTCGCCCAGCCGGGTTTCTCGGTCATCGCCACAGCCAACAGCCGCGACCGCGGCGTCAACGACCTTTCCTCCGCGCTCAAGCGCCGGTTCAACTTCGTCCGTATCCCGGTCGTCACGAACAAGAAGAGCGAGGCCGAGATCGTCCGCTTCCGCACCGAGGAACTGCTCCGCCGGCACTCGATCGAGCTGGACGTGCCGCCGACCCTCCTCGACGTCCTCCTCCAGAGCTTCGCCGACCTCCGCGCCTCCGCCGCCGCGGCCGGGAGCGACGACGAGAAGCTGGAGTCCGCCCTGTCCACCGCCGAGCAGATCGGCGTCCTGGAGGACGCGGTCCTGCACAGTGACTTCTTCGGTGAGCGCACGCTCACGGCCCGCGCGCTCGCCGCCTCCCTGGTCGGTACGCTCGCCCGCCGCGAGCCCGAGGACCTGGCCATCCTCAACAAGTACCTGCACGGCGTCGTCGAGCCGCGCGGCAAGGAGCAGGGCGGCTCCTGGCCCGAGTTCCTCGAAGGCGGCCGCGAGGCGATCGCGAAGCTGGCATGAGCACCACCCCCGAGAAGCCGACAAGCGCCTCCTTCGCCGCCCTGCGCGGGCAACTCCACGAAGCGGCGGCCGAGTTCGCCGGCGGTCAGGACGCCCTGGAAGGCATCCTGCTCGGCATGGTCGACGACGTCGGCCGGGCGGTCGCCGAACCGCTGGAGATCTTCCCCGTCTGCCACCACTCACCCGCCTCCGCCCTCGCGATGGCCCGCCGGCTGCGCGAGAAGCAGCCCAAGGTCGTGTACCTGGAACTGTGCGAGGACATGACCCCGCTCCTCACCGAGCTCCGCAACTGCCGGCTGCCCGTCGCCGTCCAGGCCTTCGCGAGCGACATCGACGGGTTCCCGCCCGACTGGGCCCCGCTCTCGGTCGTCGCCCCGATCACGGAGGCCTCCGCCGAGTACCAGGCCATCGCGTACGCCCTCGACACCCCCGGCGTGGAACTCGTCCTCGTGGACCGCTCCTCCGACCACGTCTTCCAGTGGGACAGCCGACAGTCCGCCGACGGCGAGTCGCGCACGGCCGAGACCGCGCCCGCGGCCGCAGCCGGGGCCGAGCCCGAGGCGGCCCTGCACGGCGAGGCCGTCGGCGTCGAGATCGGCGACCTGCGTCCGCGCTTCGCCGAGCTGGAGGAGCACCTGCTGCGGCACGGCAAGGTGCGGCACTGGTCGGAATGGTGGCACCAGTACGTCGAGGTCCCGCTCGGCGACAGCGACCACGACACCTACCGCCAGGTCATGTTCCTCATCGGCAGCCTGTTCCGGCGGCTCGCCCCGGGCCGGGGCGAGCGGGTACGGGTCGACGAGGACCGCGAGCGCTACATGTGGACCCGGATGCGCGAGCACCTCGCCGCGACCGGCACCGACCCCGCCGACTGCCTGTACGTGTGCGGTGCCTTCCACGCGGCCAGCCGCGTGGACGAGTTCGGCGTCCACGGCACGGGCGACTTCGCCATCTCCCCACGGACCGCCACGACCTGGCAGTACGGGCTGATTCCCTCCAGCCACGCGGCGATCGAGGCACAGTTCGGCCTCGCGTCCGGCTCGGTGTCGATCGCCGCGACGGAATGGGCGAAGAACCTGAAGCGCACCCGCGTGAAGCCGTACCGTCTGGAAGGGCAGTCCGGTACGAAGAAGCCGAGTGCGAGGAAGACGTCGGCGAAGGCCCCGGCGGCCACGCCCGCGCCCGTACCCGCATCCGGTCCCGCGCCCGTACCCGCTGCGCACGGTGCCGCATCCGGTCCTGAGCCCGGTCCGACCGAGGACCGGCTCACCGGCTTCCTCCAGCAGCCGCCCGTCCTCCACACCCTCGACGAGGCCGAACTGCTCGGCTGGTCCGTGGACATCGTGCGCGCCGCCCGCCGCAGCGGCTACCTGGCCTCCACCGCCGACGCCATCGCCGTGTTCGAGACGTCGATCCTGCTCGCCGCCATGCGGGACCGGGCCAAGCCGACGCCGTACGACTTCCAGGACGCGGCGGTCACCTGCATCGAGAAGGACACCGTCCCCGGCCGCCGGGACGTGCGGCGGCTCGTCGAGATCATGATGGGCGGAGACCGGATCGGCCAGGTCGGCTACGACGCTCTGCCGCCCCTCGCCCGTGACGTGCACGACCGGCTGGCACCGCTGGGACTGAACCTCCAGCAGCGCGGTGTACGCCGGGCCCTGTTGGACATGGCGTCCCGGCCGGAGCTGCGCGCCTGCTCGGACGTCCTGTGGATGCTGCGCCGCCTGCTGCCGCCCGGCGCGGCCCGCACGGTGATGGGGGAGCGGCGGCTCGGCGAGCGGTCGATCCAGGAGTCCTGGGACCTCTCGCTCGGCACCCATCAGCGCGCGCTCATCGAGCTCGGGTACGAGGGCGTGAGTCTGGAACAGGTGCTGGAGCAGCGGCTGCGCCGTACCGCGTACGGACCGCAGGCCACCACGGCCGAGGTCCTCGCGGCCGTCGAGGACGCGACGCTCCACCTCGGCGGCCGGCGCCTCGCCGACGAGCTCGGCACCCGGGCCCTGGAGGTCCTCGCCGGCGAGCGCACGGTCGACGGCGCACCGGCGGTACTACGCCGGGTCCGCGGCCTGCTGGCGTACTACCGCACCAGCGAACCGGTCCTCCCGGCGTGGATCGAGTCCTTCGTCCGAGCCGGATACGCGCACTACTGCACGCTGCTGCCGACGGCCTTCCGGGACGAGGACGCGACCGTGGGGCAGGTGGCGGCGATGCTGGGCTTCCTGTTCAGCATGGAGAGCCTGGCACTGTCGCTCGGCTGCGACCGGACGCAGCTGGAGCTCGCGGTCGCGCAGTCGCACCCGAACGACCCGGCCAAGACGGCCCTGCTGTGGGCAGCGCAGGTCCAGCTCGGCACGCTCTCCCGTGGCGAACTGCGCGGCCGCTGCGACGAACTCCTCGGCAACCCCCTGGTGGTGCCCTCGTACCCCCGCTACCTCAGTGGCTTCGTGCACGCCCTCGAGCCGGTCCCGGGACTCGCGGACGTCGTCGTGGAGGCCGTGTCGAACGCCTTCGGACGGCTCCCCGACCCCGTCCTGCTGCCCTGGCTGCCCACCCTCATCACCACGCTGCGGTCGAACGCCGCCGACCTCGCCCCGCTGCTCATCCGCGAGGCGGGCCGGATCTTCCCGGCACGGCTGGCGGCCCTGGACACCTGGGTCCCGCCGTGGCACGCGCAGCCGGTCGCCCAGGCGTCCCTGGCCTCGCCCGCGCCACGCGGCGCGGCGCTGCTCCCTCTCCACCCGGGGACGTGCGACGCGGTCGCGGACCTCCTGGGCTGCACCGACGGGTGGGCCCCGGCGGACGGGCCCAGGACGGCCCCGACGGGCGCGGCACTCCTGTTCACCCACCGCGCCACCTGCGACGCCGTCGCGGATCTCCTGGGCTGTGGCGACCCCTGGACGCCCGAGGGCGCGGCGCTCCCTGTGCCGTCCCTGACGACGAGACACCCCGCCACGGCCCACGCGGTGGCGGAGCTCCTCGTGACGCCGTGACTGCGCGCGCCGGCCGCCGGGTCGTCGGACCCCGGCGGCCGGCGCGGGTGAGGGAAAGCGGTGGCGACGGGGACCAGTAGTGAGGGAGAGCGGTCGTGTGGGAGAGCAGTGGTGAAGGGGATCAGTCGTCGATGGCGTCCAGGACGGGGCCGAGGTCGACGAACTTGAAGTTGGTCGCGGGGCGGTCACCGACGCCGGGGGCGTCATGGCCGTCCTGCACGACGAGGAGGCCGTTCGGGTACTTCGCACCGAGGGGAGCGTTCAGAGCGGCGGCGCCGTCGCACTCCTCGGAGCCGTCGAGGGTGCCGCTCGCGGGTGTGACACGGAAGCCGCCCTCGTACTCGTTGTGGTCCGCGAGCTCCCGGTCGTAGGCGGCGAAGGTGTTGTCCCCCTGGCTGGACGCGAGCAGGTATCCGTCGCCGTCGGACTCGGTGACCAGTGTCAGACCCTCGACGTCCGAAGAGATCCTGGTCCCGCCGTAGCCGGGGTCGGCGCCCGGCGTGCACTCCTCGGTCTCCTCGTCGTAGACGCCGGGGACGCCGTACTCGCGGACCTTGTCCAGCAGCTTCGGCGTGCCGGTGAGGTCGGCGCGCAGCCGCCAGATGCCGATGTCCTCCTGGCCGGCGTACAGGGTGCCGTCGGCGGGGTCGACGACCATGCCCTCGACCTGCGGCAGCTCACCGGGCTCACCGCACGGGGCCCAGGAGGTGCCGTTCGGCAGCCGGAACGTGGCCGGCAGGTCCAGGGTGCGGATCGTGCGGTACGTGACCTTGCCGCCGGTGGTGGGGAGCAGTTCGAGCAGGGCGATGCCGGTCCGCTCCCGGCGGCTGACGAGCGCGAAGGACTTGCCGGATGCCGGGTCCGTCCAGGTCGCCAGGCCGTACGCGGTCCGCTGGTCGTTGATCTCGGCCTGGTCCCGGGAGAAGACGGCCGGGGCGGCGGGATCGGTGACATCGGTCAGCGGGCCGCCGGCGCGGTCGCGGTCGATGCGGTAGAACCTCAGCCGGTCGTGGCCGCGGTCGCTCGTGACGGCGAGGTCGGCCCGTCCCGAGGAGAGCCGCAGGCCCTGGACGAGGTCCACGTTGTTGAACCGGCCGGGGGCGTCGTCCGGTCCGTCCGCCGGAGGCGCGGCTATGGACTGCACCGGGCGCGCGTCCAGGTCGTAGACGCGGAGCCCGCCCTCCTTGGCGGTCGCGATGACCAGGCTGCGGCCGGGGGCGGCGGGGTTGCGCCAGATGGCGGGGTCGTCCGCGTCGGCGTTGCCGCCCGCGTCGTCGTCGTGCAGCACGGGCGTCTCCGCGCGGGGGGTCACGACCGGCAGCGAGCGGGCGGGACCACGGTGGCGGGCCTCGGCCTGTGCCTGTGCCTGTGCCTGCGCCTGGGCCTGGGCCTGTGCCTGGGCATGGGCATGGGCCTGGGCGTCGGCGTCGGCTTGGGCGGGCACGGCGAGGGCGGCCGCGGCGAGCGCCGTGGCGACGGCGAGCACGAGCGACCGGGCGGTACGGGGGCGAGTCACGCAAGTCTCCTCAGGAGGGGGGCTTGTACGTCCTGCGTGAGCGTGGTGCCCTTCCGTGTCGGCCCGGCGGCCTCCGCCCGACCACTGGTCCGAAGTCCAGGTGTACGCGCGGTGAACCGCGGCGCGGGCCGCGACAGTGTGTCGCGGCCCGCGCGTGTCTGCTGCGGCGGACGATCAGGCGGGGTTCTTCACGTCCGCCAGATAGCTCGCCCCGATGAGGCAGTCGCGCATCTCGTAACGGGGCGCGACGGCACCGGTCCAGCGGAGGAATCCACTCGTCCCGGTCGCCGTCGACATGTCGATGAACCGGCAGCCGTCGTAGAGGACCTTGCCGTATGTGGTCGGGGTGGCCCCGGTCGACACCTGGTGCGAGCCCATGAGGCCGCAGTCCACGTACCGCACCATCGGGCCGCGGGCGCCGTTGGCGTTGAAGTCGTAGACGTGCGTGACGGCGTTCGGCGCCCAGGACTTGAAGCTCAGGGCGGTGTCGTCACAGGACTCGAAGGTGATGTTGCCCTTGTACCACTGGGAGTCGATGACCTTGTGGCCGACGCCGCGCAGCTCGAAGCGGATGCCCTGTGCGTAGAGCCGCATGACGGAGTCGGCCCGGGTGGTGGCGTCGGCGGTGAGCTGGAAGAACGTGCCGGTGGATGCGGCGTCGGTGAGGATGTACGAGCCGCCGACGAAGTTCATCGAACCGCCGCGGTCGTTCTTCACGAACACCCCGGACTGGTACTCCACCTTGCAGTCGCGGAACCAGTAGTTGAGGAACTGGTCCTGCTGGGTCGCGGCCGTCGTCATCCCCATGACGAGGAACGCGTCGGAGTAGGAGCCGCCGACCTGGCAGTGGTCCCAGCCCATCTCGCTGTTCAGGTTGGACGTGGTGGCCGGTCCGTCCAGGCCGATGCCGCGCTTCCAGCTGCCGCGCCACTCCACGTCGCTGTACCAGGTGTCCTGGACGCCGTACTCGGCCGACGAGTAGGCGTAGTTGAAGCTCGACGTGGCGTTGGTGCTGGTGAACGTCAGGCCTGAGATGCGGATGTTCTTGTAACGCTGGTAGTTCGTCCACAGCGTGGTGTCGTCGGCAGCCGGCGAGTACACGATCCGGGAAAGCCGCTTGCCGTAGCCGGTGATCGACACCCCGTCGACGATCCCGCCGTTGCCCTCGCCGTCGACGTTCGGCAGGAGCGAGTCCGGCTGGGTCAGGAGATACGTGCCGGGCGGGACGACCAGGACCTTCTTCGGGATGGCCCCGGAGATCGGCCCGGGCTGGAACGAGGCGAGCACCTCTGCGGCGGCCGCACGGAAGGCGGCGTCGCTCGGGGTGGCACCGGTCGGGTCCGCACCCTTGCTGATGACATCGACGCTGTACGGGTCGCCCCCGGAGCCGGCCGCGTACGCGGTACCGCCTCCCACGGTCAGGGCGCCCGCGGCGACCCCGACTCCCGCTGTCGCCACGCCGCGTATGACGGAACGACGGTCCATGCCTCTGGTCATTTTCTGCCCCCTGGTCATGATCATGAGAAAGGCTTGAATATGATCATGAACAGGACCTGAAGGGCAAGATTCCAGGCAAGGTTGCGAGCGCCGGTTCGTGCCGTTCAGTCGACCGGGGGCGACGGCGGCGCCCCCGCGGGTGTGCGTCCCGCCGACGGAGCCTGCGCCCGGCCGAGCAGTTCGGCCAGGCCCGCGCGGGTGGCCGCGACGACGACACGGTCGCCGGGGTGGAGCACATATCCGGGGTGGAGGTCCCAGAGCAGCCCGGGCGGTTCGTCGGAGGCGGACGAACGCGTCCCCGCTTCCGGACCGTCCTGGGCGTCCGACGACCCGGCCGGGTCCGGAGCACTTGTGTCAAGGGCGAGGACACGCCACGCACCCGGGCGGAACGCCTCCGCGACCGTTCTGCCCTCCCACTGGGGCTGATCCGCGATGTCGAGTGCCGCGAACACGAGCACCCGGCGTTCGACGGCGATCGCCCCGAGGATCTGGCGGCCCATCATCGCCGTGGCGAAGGCGGGCGCGGCGAGCGTCGACACGCTGCGGCTGCGGGTGAGGGCGTCGGGATGGGCCGCGCGCAGCGTGCGGTAGACGGTGGACGCGAAGTCGTCGTCGTACAGGCGCAGCGCCACGAGCAGGTCCGGGTTGAGCATGCGCGCGTACAGCGCGGCTTCCAGGTTGGTGGTGTCGGCGCTGGTGAGGGCGAGCAGGGCGCGGGCCCGGTGGATCTTCGCCGCCTCCAGGACTCCCTCCTGTGTGACATCACCCAGGACGACCGGCACGCGCAGGGTGCGGGCATGGGCGATGCCCCGCGCCTCGGGATCGTCCTCCACGCACACCACGGGCACGCCCAGCTCGTGGAGTCGGACCAGGACGCGGGTGCCGACGCGCCCCAGGCCCAGGAGGACGACATGGCCCGCCAGGCCGCGCGGTGGACGGCGGAGGGCGGCGGCGCTGCGATACGCGCCGAGGGCTTCGAGGGACCCCGCGATCAGCAGCGGCAGCAGGACGAGGCCGAGCAGACCGGCGAGGATCTGGAGGACCTGGCGGGCCGTGGGTTCGCCGACGGCGGGGTCGCCGATCGCGAAGAGGTCGAGCAGCGTGAGGTACGCGGCGTGCAGCAGGTGGTCACCGGTGGTCACGGACGAGGTGACGGCGAGCGCCACGACCGCGGCGCAGACACCGGCGAGCGCCCAGCGCACCCGGGGAGACAGGAGCTCGCGTGGAGAGGCGCCCCGGCTCTCCCGGCGCCGGGGGAGGACCGGTTCGTGGGTGACGGCCTCCAGTACGACGGTGCCGTGCCCGGCCGCCGCCCGTACCTCGGCGTCGTCGGGCAGCAGCCGGGGCGCGAGCCGCCCGCTGCGGTCGGACCCGTCCGCGCCTGCCGGGTCGCGCGTCGTCGACGACAGCAGGGCGAGGGTGACGAGACCCGGGTCGGCCGCCTCCTCGGGCTCGGCGGACGCCTGTGCCGCGGCGGCGCTCCGTTCGGTGGGGATCCGCTCGGCGGCGCGCAGCAGCAGCCCGTCGGCCTGGACGATCTTCCGGGTACCGGTGACGGCGGTGGCGGCGAGCGCCGGCGCGGCGGTGTCCGCGTCGGACAGGACGATCGTGGTGGCATCGTGCCCGTGCCCGTGCCCGTACGCGCGCCCGCGTCCGTTGCCGTCTCGGTGCCCGTGGCCGGGCCCGTCGTAGGTCGCCGTCCGGTCCTCGACCTGGCCGCGGGCCTGGTCGAGGAGCTCGGCCATCCGCCGGCCCAGGTTGCGGTTGTACATCCGGAGGACCAGGCGGATGTGCGGGTTCAGCCGGCGGGCCAGGAACGCGGCCCGCATGTTGACCTCGTCGTCCTCGTACAGCAGCGCCAGCGCCTGGGCCCGGCGCACACCCGCCTCCAGGAGGGTCGGTTCGTCGGGTGGTGTCCGGTCGGCCTGCTGGACGCGGACGCGGGGCTCGTCGGTGTTCGGTCCGCCCCCGGAGGGCGCGACGAGGACGACGTCCTGCCGGTACACCTCGGCCAGTTCACCGGCGATACGGTGCGCGAGCGCGTCGTCCCCGCACACGACCATGTGCCCGCCCAGCGGGGCGGGCGGCCCGGCGGGCCGAGGGCTCGCGCCGGTCTCCCGGCGAGTGACCTGACGCGGTACGGCGGTCATGGTCGCCTCTCGTCCGGATGCCGACCCGGTCCTGGGTCTGGGCGTGGGTGCGGGCCCCGGATGTGTTCCGAGGCCTGCCACTGGTTCCGGCCCGCGTCGGCGGAGCCGCTCCCACCCTTTCAGCAGGACGGCCGCCCCGGCATGGGTGCTGACACCCAACTTCGGCACCGGCGAAGCCATTTGACCTGCCGGATTCGGCCTGCCGGCCCGATCGCTCCTCGGTCACCGCTCACTCCTCGGCGACCGATGCCCCCGAGGCGACCGACGCCCCCTCGCGCCACGCCGTCTCCACGGCCGCCGGGATGTCCGCGACGGGGAACTGCACGTGCCGTACGGTCCGTTCGCGGTCCACCACCAGGATCGCGCGCTTCAGCCGGAGGGCCTGGCCGGCCCGGAAGGTCGGCAGCCGGAGCGCCGCCGAGAGCCCGTTGTCCATGTCGGAGAGAAGCGGGAAGGGGATCTCCTCGGCCGCCGCGAACGCCCGCTGCTCGTCCGGGCGTTGGGTGCTGACTCCGCGCACCGCGATGCCGGCCGCCGCGAACCTCCCGTGCGCCTCCCGGAACAGCCGGTTCTCCAGGGTGCACCCCGCCGCGCCGGGGATGTCCGTCCAGTCGTCCGGTAGGGGGGCGGGCCGGGCGGTCGCCGGGAAGCAGAACAGGACGGTGGCGTCGGCCCCGGCGTCGACCGGGTCGAGCGCGCCGCCGGTGTGCACGGGCAAGGTGAGCCGGGGCAGCCGGGTGCCGAGCAGGCCGTGGACTCGCTGGGCCTCGGCGCTCCGCTCGTCGGCGGAGGCGGTCAGTGCGCCGTCGCCGAGCAGCCAGCGATCGGCCCAGTCCTGCATCGACACCAGGACGGGCAGCAGTGCGCGCCCCGCGTCGCTCAGCCGGTACTCGAACCGGACCGGTCCCTCCTGGTACGGGACCTTGTCGAGCACCCCGCTGTCGACGAGGTGGTTGAGCCGCTCGGTGAGCACCTTGCGGGAGATGTCCAGCTCGCGCTGGAGTTCGTCGAAGCGGTGCCGCCCTCGCGCCGTCTCGCGGACGAGGAGCAGGCTCCACCAGTCGCCGACGACGGCCGCGGCCTGAGCGATGGCGCAGGCGGCGTCGCGGTCGGGAACGGCTCGTGCCATGGCATGTCCTCCTCGTTGGGTCACCGGTCCGGGCTCGACCGGTGCGGGCCCGACCGGCCCGAGCCGTATCGGGACCGCATCCGGTCCGTAGGTGATCCATCTTGCGCCATCGAGTGAGTTCCCGATAGAAACTCACTCGTAAGTTCCCGATGGGAACTCGCTCGATTCCAGTGTTCTTCGGGGGAGGGATCCTTTTCATGCCCATAGCCTGGGCAACCGCCTGGCGCACCTGGCAGACGACCCGTCGCGCCTACCCGTGGACGTACGCCGTCGGCACCGTCCTGCCTGCCGCGCTCACCATCGCGCTCGCCCACCTCGGCTTCCACGTCATCGGCGGCGGGGCCGTCGGCGCCGACTTCGCCGAGGGCAGCGGCACCACCGCCTACCTCGCCTACATCGTGGTCGGCACGACCGCCTTCCACTTCGCCGTCCGGCTGATCCTCTGGTCCGCGAAGGCCCTCATCACCGAACAGCGACAGGGCACGCTCGGCGCCCTGCTCATCGCCCCCGCCGGCCGCCTCCCGTACCTGCTGGGCTTCACCGCCTTCGCGGTGCTCAGCAGCGTCCTCGAGTTCCTGACCCTCGGCCTGGTCGTCGCCGTCCTCGGCATCACCGTGCCGGTCTCCTCCGTGCCCGGCGCGCTGCTCGGCGCCCTCGCGCTGATCGCGGCCGTCTTCGCCCTCTCGGTCGGCCTCGGCGGACTGATGATCGCGGCGGGCGAGGCGCACATCTCGCAGAACACCGTCTTCATCGTGCTCGGCCTGGTCGGCGGCTTCACCTTCCCGCGCGGCTACCTGCCGGAACCGGTCCGCTGGTTCGCCGAACTCCTCCCCACCACCTCGGCCATGGACGTCCTGCACGGCAGCTTCACCGGCGGCCAGTCCCTCCCCGAACTCCTCCCGAGGCTCGCCGTCTGCGCCGCCCTCACCTGCGCCTACCTCTTCCTGGGGCTGGCCTGGCTGCCGCGGGCCGAGGCCCGCGCCGTCGAAAGGACGTACTGATGACCACGACCACGGCGATCGAAGTCCGCGGTCTGCGCAAGGACTTCCCGGTACGGGAGAAGGGGATTCTCGGCCCCCGCACCCTCAAGCGCGCCGTCGACGGCCTCGACCTCGACATCCCCCGCGGTCGCGTCACCGGGCTCCTCGGCCTCAACGGCGCCGGGAAGACCACGACCATCAAGATCCTCGCCACGCTCCTGCGGCCGAGCGCCGGCACCGTACGCGTCGACGGCCTGGACGCGGTCGCCGACGCCCGCGCCGTACGCCGCCGCATCAACCTCATCGCCGGCGGCGAGCGCATGGTCTACACCCGCATGACCGGCCGCGAGAACCTCTGGTACTTCGGCCAGCTCTACGACGTCCCGAAGGCCGACCTGCGCCGCAGGACCGGCGAACTCCTCGACCTCGTCGGCCTGTCCGACGCCGCCGACACCATGGTCGAGCGGTACTCGCGCGGCATGACCCAGCGGCTCGCCATCGCCCGCGGCCTCATCAACCGCCCGGACTACCTCCTCCTCGACGAGCCGACCCTCGGCCTCGACGCCCCCATCGCCCGCGACCTCCGCCGTGTCGTCGCCGACCTCGCCGCGCACGACGGCACCGGGGTACTGCTGACCTCGCACTATCTGGCCGAGGTCGAGGAACTCTGCGGCCATGTGTACGTGATCTCCGCCGGCCGTCATCTCGCCCAGGGCAGCCCGGCCGAGCTGAAGGCCGCGACCGGCAGCCACCGGACCGTCCGCCTGACCGTCACCGACCCGACGGAGCGCACCCGGGCCGTCGCGGACGCCTTCGGGGCCACCCGCGAAACCCTCCCCGACGGCGGAGAACTGATCACTCTGCGCCACCCCGGCGACATGGCGGGCCCGCTGACGGCGGCGGTGTTCGAGGCGGGCGGCTCCATCGGCGGCCTGGAGATCGCCGAGGCGAGCCTGGAGGACGCGATCCTGACCCTCGCGGAGCGGGGCGAGGCGGGCCTCGCCCCGCTCGGGGCCGGACACGTCGTGACCCGGGGGAACTGGGCGGCCGGGACCGCCCGCGCGACCAGCGCGACCGGGACGGCCGACGGGACCGCCGAGGCGCTCGTCGTGACGGGCGTGGCGACCGCTCCGCCGGACACCGCGCCTGTTCCCTCCGACCCGGTTCCCTTCGACACCGTGTCCGCGGCGGCGACGGCGACGGCAGCTGGGACCGCCACCGCCACCGCCGGAGGCAAGGGCGGCACCCCGTGAAGCATCTCCGTCACGCCCTGCGGGTCTTCGCCGCGGAGACGCTCAAGCAGCACCGCCGGCTCTTCGGCCAGCCGCTCGTCGTCTTCTCCATGCTGGTCTGGCCCGTCCTCCAACTGGCCACCACCTACTACACCCTGCGCCCCGTCGCCACGGCCTCGCGGGCCGCCGAGAACTGGCCCCTTGCCGCCGATCCCGAGCGCCTGCTCGCCTTCCTGGCCACCGGCACCCTCGCGTACGCCTTCTTCTTCTCCCTCGTCCAGAGCGCCTGGCACCTCTCCTTCGAGCGGACCACCGGCACCCTCGAACTGCTCTTCCTCTCCCCGGCCGGCCGGCTCACCCTGATGCTCGCCAACGGCGCCGGCGCGCTCCTCCAGAACGCCTGGCTGCTCACCTGCTTCACCGTCGCCGCTCTGACCGGCTTCGGCACGCTGTCGGTGTCGGCGTGGTGGATGTACGGGATCGTCCTCCTGGCCCTGCTGGTCCCGGCGGTGGCGTGGGGAGCGTTCCTCAACAGCCTCCTGGTCTTCTCCCGGGACTCGGCCTTCCTATACACGATCCTCGACGAGCCCCTCTGGTTCGTCTCGGGCGTCCGCCTCCCGCACTTCGCACTCCCGGCCGCGGTCCAGATCGTCGGCGCCGTCTTCCCGCTGACGGGCAGCCTGCTCGCGGTCCGCGGCGCCCTGCTCGAACACCGCACGGCAGGCGAACTCGCCCCGACCCTGCTCGGCCTCGGAGCACTGAGCGTCGTGCTCCTCTCGGCCGCCGCACTGATCCTGCGCGTGGGCGAGGCCCGCGCCCGACGGACGGGCACGCTGAGCCTGGCCTGAGGACGCCCGGCCGCCGGAACCGGGCACCTCACCCGACCCGCGCGGCCAGGCGCGTCATCGCCTCCTCCAGCTCGCGCCGTGCGCCGAACGGCACCAGCGCCGCGCGCCCGGGGACCCGTACGCCACCGGTGAGCGCGACACGCGTGTGCCCGCTCTCCTCCTCAGCCTCCACGGCCGCCATCCCGATCACCAGGAACCGGCTCTGCAGCCAGCACCAGCCGGGCCGCAGCACGCCGTGGAAGTGCGCCCGCAGCCCGTAGCGGCTGCGGGCGAGGGCCTCCACCCGGTCACCGTCGCTCCGCAGGATCCGGACCGACCGCATGTCGGGCTGGAACTCCCCGAAGCCGCCCTCCAGATCACCCATCACCTGCCAGACCCGGGGGAGCGGCGCGGGGAGCACCCGCTCCACGAGCCGGGCACCCCGGACACCCGCGACCATGACGTGCATCCGCCGTACGTCGTCGAGCAGCGGAGCGCCCCCGCCCCCGATGCCCTCATCGCTCACGTCACTCGCGTTGTTCTCCTTGTCGTCCTTCACACGGACCACGCCTTTCGGAAGCTCTGCCGGGCCCGGTTCAGCCGGGACTTCGCCGTGCCGGTCGGTACGCCGAGCAGCGCCGCCGCGGACTCCTCGTCCATCCCCTCGATGTCCCTCAGCACGAGAACGGCCCGGTGCGCGGGCGACAGCCGCGCCAGGACGTCGTCGATGTCGGCGGCCAGTTCCGGATCTCCCCGCTCCGGTACGTCGGCGAGCTCGGCCGGCCGCGCCCGCCCCGCTCGTTTCGCCACCCGCACCGCCTCCCGTACGGAGATCGCCCGCACCCACCCGTAGAGCGCCTCCGGCTCCCGCAGGGAACGCAGCGAGGTGAAGACCGCCACCAGGGCCTCCTGCGTGGCGTCCGGTCCGTCGTCCAGCGCGATGGGCCGGCAGATCCGGGATATGTACGGGGTGAGGTGGTCGAGCAGGTCGTGCAGCGCCAGCGTGTCACCGCGCCGGGCGGCCCGGACCAGCACGACGCCCCGGTCGGCGGGCCCGGCGGGCCCGGCCGCGGGGACGGGGTCAGCGGGCGGCACGCAGGGCCGCCCCTCCGAAGACCAGGCACAGCGGCGTGTACACGAGCGCGTTCAGCCACGGGAACGCCTCTCCCGAGCCGTCCCTGCCGACCACGATCCACACCAGCCCGACGGCCCCGCGCAGCAGTATCCCGGCGGCGACGGCGGCCGTGACCAGGCGCGGGATGCCTCGGCGACCTCCACCGCGCGCGTGGAGCGCGACGGCGAAGGCCACGCATCCCTCCAAGGCCGCGAGCGGCAGGACCACGGCCGGCCCGAAGGACACGACGCTGCCGAGGACGGCGAGCGACAGGGCCCGCTCGTCGGCGGCGGGCCAGGTCAGGCCGGTGGCCCAGTAGAGGTGCACGAGCGCGAGCACGGCGAGCAGCACGGCGACACCGCGTCCGCCGATGATCGTACGAGGCCGCTCGATGTCGATGACCGCCATGGGGTTCCCCTCCGTTCCGAGGCCGGCGCCGCAGTGCGCCGACACTCCGAGGAGGAGCCGTACTCCCCGAAGGTTCCCTGTGATCCAGCTCACGGTGAAGGGTGCAGGGGTGCAGGGGCGCACGGGTGCAAGGAGGTGAGGGTGCAGGGGCGCGGGGCCGGGAACGCAGACGACCCGTGGGCCTTGGTCCCGTCCGCTCGAGTTCGGACGGGAGCCGGCCGGATTACCGGCGGCCCACGGGTCGGGTGACTGCGTGGTTTTCGGCAGATGACCTGCCGAGGTGCACAGAGTGCGACGGCAGGCCGTTAGCCCGCAGTCACCTCACGAATCCGAAAAGAAACCATGTTCTCGGATCACCTCCTTTCAGCGTGTGACCACAGCCTAGGAAAGCTCGCGGCGACGCTCAAGCCATTTATTGCGCGCTCTTCTGCGATCAGCCGAGTTCCGCCGCCACCAGCGCGGCCGCGTCGGCCACCAGCGGATCGACGGGCGCCGCGTCCTCCACGAACCGCGTGGTCAGCACGGTGAGAACGATCGGGCCGCCGTCCGGCGGCCACGTGACGCCTGCGTCGTTGTTGCCGCCGTAGCGACCGCCGCCCGTCTTGTCGGCGAGGATCCAGTCGGCCGGCAGCCCCTTGCGGAACCGCGCACCGCTGGTCGTGTTGGCGAGCATCCACTCCGTGAGCCGCTCCCGGTCCCGGCGCGGGAGCGCGTCGCCGAGGAGGATGCGTCCATAGCTCCCGCCGATGGCGCGGGGCGTCGAGGTGTCGGTCCTGCGCCACGGCTCCGCCGAGTTCAGCTCGGGCTCCCAGCGGTCGAGCCGGGTCGTACGGTCGCCGATCGACCGGGCGAACCGGGTGACGGCGGTCGGACCCCCCAGCTCGCGGAGGAGCAGGTTGGCGGCGGTGTTGTCGCTGAAGCGCAGCGTGGCGTCGCACAGCTCGGCGACGGTCATCCCGTCGGCGAGGTTCTCCGGCAGCTCCGTCCTGGGGGACCAGCCGGACCGCTTGACGTACGCCGCCGTGTACCGGATGCGCCGCGCGAGGAAGGTGCCGTCGTGGTCGAGGTCGCGCAGCACGGCCGCGACGGCGAAGGTCTTGAAGACCGAGCACATCGGGAAGCGCTCGTCGGCGCGGTACGCCACGGAGCGCCCGGTCCGCACGTCGTGGGCGAACACACCGAGCCGTGCGGCGTGCCGCTCCTCCAGCTCCCTGAGCCGTGCGACGAGGTCCTCCCCGCCGGGAGTGGAGGCGTACGCCGTACCGCCGAGCGGTAACGCGACGGCGAGCGCGGCACCGGCACCGAGGCCGAGGACACTGCGACGGGACGGGCTGAAACCTGTTGTGGACAAGGTGAATCCCTTTCCGGAGTGATCGCTTCACAGGGAGACACGCACAGCCACCCCCGACCGGTTTCGACGAGCACGAACATGGCCGGAGGTCGGACGTCGCGCCAGGACGGAGACCGGCCCGAAGCCGGACGTCGCGCCAGGCCTTCGGACGTCGCGCCTGGACGGAGACCGGCCCGAAGCCGGACGTCGCGCCAGGCCGTCAGCCGTCCCGCCCCTGCCACGTCGTGACACAGGCCTCGTTGCCCTCGGCGTCGGCCAGGACCCAGAAGGCCGGGGCCCGATCCTCGGACACGAGACGGCCGCCCGCCGTGAGGGCGGCGTCGAGCCTCCGCACGGCCTCGTCGTGCGGCACGCAGAGGTCGAAGTGGACGCGGTTGCGCTGCGGGCGCGGAACGTCCAGCTGCTGGAACCACACCGCCGGGCCCTGCCCGAGGGGATCGACGAGCGGGGCACAGGGCCCGTCGAGGCCCGGCTCGCCCACGTACCCGAGGAGCGCCTTCCAGAACGGCCGGATCGCGGCGATGTCGAGCGCGTCGATCGCGATCTCCAGGAGCTGGAGCGACCGCGGTGCCCCTGTCGCGATCTCGGGCTCGGT
Organism: Streptomyces sp. NPDC029956; assembly: GCF_055574655.1. Taxonomy (NCBI): domain Bacteria; kingdom Bacillati; phylum Actinomycetota; class Actinomycetes; order Kitasatosporales; family Streptomycetaceae; genus Streptomyces; species Streptomyces sp. NPDC029956. Next base: position 133,601 of record NZ_JBVHZJ010000014.1, read on the forward strand.
GCGCAGCCCCAGCCCGCCGACGGCGGTGGACACCCGGTGCGCGAGTTCGACGTCCAGGACGGTGACGCCCGCGTGCTCGGCGGACTGCAGGGTCATGAGGACCCGCCCGGACCGGATGTCGAGGGCGAGATGACGTTCGGCGTCCTCACCGCACGCGGCGACCGCGAGCGCCGCCACGTCGGCCGCCTGAGCCATCGACCCGACCGGGACGGCCGTACGGAGGCCGCCCAGCAGATAGCGCCAACCCGCGTCGCCGACCGCGGCCGAGGCACGCGGGCCGTTCAGTGTCGTCTCCATGGTCGGACATTCTCGCAGCCACGGGTGCAGGGGTGACGCGCCCTCAGGGATCGGTGGTGCCGCACCGGCAGCGGGGCGAGGGCGGGGGTCAGCTCCCGTCGAACGTCCAGGCCTCGATGTCGCGGTACCGGATCGGCCCCGGGCCCCGGCCGAAGTTGCTGCCCACCAGGTGGAGCCGTTCGGCCCGCCAGGGGCGACCGGTGAAGCCCGCGAGACCGGCGGCCACGTCCACCACGCTCGACGGGTCGTCGCGGCGGGCGCGTGCCAGCGTCAGATGGGGGCGCAGCGGCCGGTCCTCGAAGGGGATGCCGCACTCCCTGACCACACCGCGCACGTCGGCGGCGAGCCGGTGCAGTCCGTCGACGTCCCCGTCGATCCCGCTCCACAGCACGCGCTCGTCGAAGGTGCCGCCGCCCCGCAGCGCCAGTTCCACCGGCCCGCGGGACGTCGCGAGGTCCGCGAGCGGCGGTCGGAGCAGCGGCACCGTCCCGACCGGAAGCTCGCCGAGGAACGCCAGGGTGACGTGCCAGTCCTCGATACGGTTCCACCGCATCTGCGGGTACGCGTCGTACGCGGGGCGGAGTTCCCGCTCCAGCTCGTCCTTCGCCTCGTCGGGCGGGGCGAGGGCGATGAAGACACGGACCGTCGACGTCCGCTCTTGCTCCCGATCCCGCTCGCCCTCGTCGGGCTCCGTTCCCTGCCCCCGCGCCTGAGTCATGTTCCGTTCCCTGCTCGCCCTGCTCGCCCCGCTTGTCACGCATCCGGCGAGGCCGGTGGCCGTTCCGATGCGAGGGTACGCGGTGCCCGAGCCGCAACCGAGGCCGGGGACGCGTGGGCACCCTCTCCCCGGGACCGACCTGGGTACCGGCCTCGGTTGCGGCTCGGGGCCGGACCGTCAGCGTGCGAACAGGGCGCCGACGAGGCGCACGACGAGCCGGCACCGGAATCGCGCCCCGCGCGCTCCCTCGCGGGGGTGGTTCCCGGGGGCCGGTGAGCCTAGTCCGGCACGGCCCGCGGGAACGGCGCCCGCTCCGGCACGAAGCTGTGCGCTGCTCCCCGTACACCACGAAGACGGAGGTTCGTACGCAGATGACCCACGTACAGCTGAGACCGGCGGTTCGGCGGCGCAGGCCCGGCGGAAGGGCCGGAGTGCCCCTCGCACTCGGCATGGCGCTCGTCCTCGCGCTGCCCGGCACCGCGCTCGCCGCGCCCGGCGACCTGGATCCGACGTTCGGCCCCGACGGCCGGGTGACGACCCCGATCACCGGGTACGCGGAAGGCCACGACATCGCGCGGCAGGCCGACGGGAGGCTGGTCGTGGTCGGTGTGAGCGAGGCCGGCTTCGCGCTCGCCCGCTACAACACCGACGGCGGCCTCGACACCGCCTTCGGCGGGGACGGCACGGTGACCAGCGACTTCGGCGGAGGCAGTCACACGGCCAACGCCGTCGCCGTCCAGCCGTCCGACGGAAAGATCGTCGTGGCGGGCACCACCGAGGTGATCGCGGAGGAGGGCGGCGGCTGCTGCTTCTTCTCCGTGGCCCGGTACAACACCGACGGCAGCCTCGACACGGGCTTCGGCGACGGCGGCCTGGTGCGCGTCGAGGAGTTCGGCGGGTCCGCGGACGGCGCGGACGTGGCCGTCCAGCCCGACGGCAGGATCGTCGCGGTGGGCAAGGGCGGCGGCGGAGGCTTCGCGCTCGTCCGCCTCGGCACCGACGGCAGCCTCGACCCCACCCTCGGCGGTGACGGAGCGGTCGTCGCGGGCTTCACCCCCACCTCGCCGCAGGACGGCGGCGGCATCGCGCGGGGCATGGCGCTCCAGCCGAACGGCGGGATCGTGTCCGTCGGCTACGTGGGCAACACCGCCTTCGACATCGGCGTGGCCCGCTACAACGCGGACGGAACCCTCGACGCCTCCTTCAGCGGCGACGGCATGGTGACCGCGGACTTCGGAGGCACCGAGTTCGGCAACGCCGTGGCCGTCCAGCCCGACGGCAGGATCGTCGCGGCAGGTTCCGGCGGCCTCGGCTTCGCCGCCCTCCGCTACAACGCCAACGGCACCCCCGACGTCGGCTTCGGCACGGGCGGCCGTACCTCGGTCAACGCCCCCGGCGACGGCGGCATCGCGTACGGTCTGGCCCTCCAGCAGAACGGCAAGATCGTGCTCGCCGGGCGGGCGGACGACCCGAACAGCTCCGAGGCCAACGACTTCGGCCTCACCCGCCTCAACGTCAACGGCACGGTGGACACCGGCTTCGGCGGCGACGGATTCGTCGTGACCGGGTTCAACGACTTCGACGAGGCGCGCGGGGTGCTCGTCCAGCCCGACGGCAAGATCGTCGCGGCCGGGTACGGAGCGGGCTTCGCCTTCGCCCTCGCGCGCTACCAGGGCGGTGACGGTACGACCCCGCCCCCGCCGAGCGCGGATCTGTCGGTGACGAAGACCGGGACGACCGCGGTGAGCATCGGCGACCGCGCCACCTACACGGTGCAGGTCACCAACGCCGCGACGTCCACGGCCACCGCGACCGGCGTCTCGCTCTCCGACACGCTCTCCGGAGCCGGCGCGACGCTCATCTCGGCCGTTCCCTCACAGGGCACCTGTACGACGACCACGACGGGGGCCACCTGTGCCCTCGGCAGCCTGGCCCCGGGCGCGAGCGCGACGGTCGCGGTGACGGCCGAACCCCGCGCCGTCGGCACCCTCACCGACGCGGCAGGCGTCAGCGGCTCACCGCAGGACCCGGTGGCCTCCAACAACACGGCCACCGCGACCACGTCGGTGAACAACGCGCGCGGGTGCACCGTCATCGGCACCAGTGCCGCGGAGACCATCAACGGCGGCTTCGGCAACGAGGTGATCTGCGGCCTCGGCGGCAACGACACCATCCGGGCGAGCTACGGCAACGACACGGTCCACGGCGGCTTCGGGAACGACAACATCGACGGCGGCTTCGGCGACGACACCCTGAACGGCGGTCCGGGCAACGACACCCTGACCGGCTACTACGGCAACGACCGCCTGACCACCACCGACGGAACCCCGGGCAACGACACCGCGAACGGCGGCAGCGGCACGGACACCTGCACCACCGACCCGGGCGACATCCGCATCAGTTGCCCCTGACGAGCCCCGGGAGGACCGGCGCGGGGTTCCCCGACACCCCGGACGCCCCCGGACGTGTCCCGGTCAGCCGAGGCCGGTGAGCACGTCGGACACGGCGCCGGGGCGTCCGGGCCTCAGGAGCTTCTCGAAGACGGTGAGGACCAGTTCGTCCGTCTCGTCCAGGAGAAGGTGATCGTCGCGGCTGACGTGCCCGTCCCGGGGGCGGAAGCCGTGCTTGACGAACGACGCGATGCGGGCGCCGTCCCGCATCGCGTCCGCACTCCGGCCGTCGGTGTGCAGGAACGTGTAGCTCCGGCCGTGGACGGTGGCCCGTCCGGTCTTCTCGCGGCGACGCCCGTCGGCTCCACCGTCGCTGACGAAGGCGTCCGGATCGTGCGGTCGGAGCGAGAGCGCGCTCGGCCCACGGGCCGGCAGCGACGGGCCGTCGGCCTCGAACGCCTGGTTCACGACCGCGTTCTGGCGCTTGGCGAACCACCCCGTGAAGTGCTGAACGGGCTCGATGGGGACGGACGCCCGTACGCTGCCGGCGGCGTCGATCACGTCGGCGCGGGTGCGGGCGTCGTCGACGGCGATGCGCCAGCCACTGCGGGTGGGCCGACGCCAGAGGGGCATGTCAGTCATGCTCACAGCCTCTCAGACGAGGTGCGCCCCCTCTCCGTCGCGGCCGCCGCGAGCCAGGTCCGGGCGATGACGCGGTGTCCGAGCGGGCTCGGATGGACCCCGTCCGGGGCGATGGCCGCCGCGCCGTACACCTCGGCGGCGCGCGCCAGCGCCAGGTCCGTGCGGACCACCGTCGCGTCGTGCGCGGCCGCCGCGCGCAGGACGGCGTCGATACGGGGCGTGAGGTCCTCGAACCATGTCTCCTGTTCGGGGCCGGCCGGGAGCAGGAACGGCGTCATGACGAACAGCCGGAGGCCGCCCTTCTCCCCGGTGAGGGTGAGGACGCGGTCGAGGGACGCCTCGAACTCCGGTACGGGGCTGAGGAGTCCGCGGTCGTAGCGGCGCCAGGTGTCGTTGATGCCGATCAGGACGGTGACGGCCGAGGGGGTGAGGGCGAGGACGTCGGTGGTCCAGCGGGCCTCCAGGTCGTACATCCGATGGCCGGCGACTCCCTTGTTGACGACGGTCGCGGGGGAGGGCAGGGCCTCGGCGATCATCCGCACGTAGCCGTCGCCGAGGGAGGCGGGGTCCTCGCGGTCGCGGCCGGTGTCCGTGACGGAGTCACCGATGAAGAGCAGCCGGTCGTCCCGGGTGAACCGCATCACGTCTCCTCTCAAGCCTGTCGGAAGGTCTGGCGCATGGTGCCGAGGCCGTCGATCCCGCACTCGACCACATCGCCGTGGCGCAGGTACGGCCGGGGCTCGGGCCGGCCGAGGGCCACACCGGCCGGGGTGCCGGTGTTGATGACGTCCCCGGGGTGGAGGACCATGAACCGGCTGAGGTAGCGGATGATGTCGGCGACGGGGAACACCATGTCCGCGGTGGAGCCGTGCTGACGCTCGACGCCGTTCACCGTCAGCCGGAGCGAGAGTTTCTGCGGGTCGGGGACCTCGTCCGGAGTGACGAGCCACGGGCCGAGCGGGTTGAACGTCTCGCAGCTCTTCCCCTTGTCCCACTGACCGCCGCGCTCCAGCTGGAACGCGCGTTCGGAGACATCGTGCGAGACCGCGTACCCGGCGACGTACGCGAGCGCGTCCTCGTCGCTCTCCAGGTATCGGGCGGTCCTGCCGATCACCACGGCCAGCTCGACCTCGTAGTCGGTCTTGACGCTGCCCCGCGGAATCAGCACCTCGTCGTAGGGCCCGGAGACCGTCCACGGGTCCTTCATGAAGACCACGGGCTCGGCGGGGGGTTCGGCGCCCGTCTCCTCCGCGTGGTCACGGTAGTTGAGGCCGATGCAGACGACCTTCCCGGGCCGTGCGACCGGCGCCCCGACGCGTACGCGGTCGACCGGGACATCCACGGCGGGCAGGGCTCCCGCCGTCACGGCCTCGGCGAGGCGGTCGAGCACGCCGTCGGCGAGCGAGCGGTGGTCGATGTCGTCGGCGATGCCGGAGGCATCGAGCAACCCGCCGGACCCGTCCAGGACCGCGAGGCGCTCCGCCCCTGCTTCCCCGACCCTCAGCACGCGCATGCCAGCCATCCCTCACCATAGACATCGGATGTATCGACTGGGGAATGCAAGCAATCGCCCGCAGTTTTGTCCAGCCCTTGAACGGGATGAGGCCTGTCCTCCGATGTATCGTGTGGGCCGCCGATACCGCCATGCCCCAGGAGGCCGAGCCGATGGCAGCTGCGACCACAACACCCCACGTCCTGCTGGTGATGGAGGAGGAGCGCAGGGCCGATGTCTACCCGGCGCACGTCATCGAGGACATCGGACGCCTGGCGCGCTGGCGCGCCCCCGCCCTCACCCGTGACGCCCTTCTCCAGGACCCCGGAGTACTGGAAGACGTCGACGTCCTGCTCACCGGCTGGGGAGCCCCGGTGCTCGACGAGGCGCTGCTCTCCCGTGCGCCGAGGCTGAACGCGGTGATGGTGGCGGCCGGTTCGGTACGCCATCTGACACCGCCGGAGTTCTGGGCCCGCGGCATCCCCATCGTGTCCGCGGCCGCGGCCAACGCCGTTCCCGTCGCAGAGTTCAGCCTCGCCCAGATCCTGCTCGGCCTGAAGCAGGTCCACCGCCTCGGCCGCGAGGTGACGGTCGTCCGCCGCTTCCCGCACGACCCGCGGGTGGCCGGAGGGTACGGGTCCCGCGTGGGCCTGCTCGGACTGGGCGAGATCGGCCGGCTCGTCGCCGACCGGCTACGGCACTTCGGCGTCGAGGTGCTCGCCTGCGACCCGGTGATCGACCCGGCCGCCGCCGGGGAGCTGGGCGTCCGACTGACGGGAATCGACGAGCTGTTCGCCTCCTGTGACGTCGTGAGTGTGCACGCCCCCCTCCTGCCCGAGACCGAAGGCCTCGTGGGCGGGCGGCTCGTGTCGCTGCTCCCCGAGGGCGCCACCCTGATCAACACGGCCCGCGGCGCCGTGCTGGACGAGCCGGAGGTGATCGGAGTGCTTCGCGACCGGCCCGACCTCACCGCCGTGCTCGATGTGACCTGGCCCGAACCGCCCGCCCCCGACTCGCCGCTCTTCACGCTGCCGAACGTCCTGCTCACCCCGCACCTCGCCGGCGCCATGGGTCGCGAACGCGCCCGTCTCGGTGAGCTCGTGCGCGACGAACTCGGTCGGCTGGTATGCGGCGAGCCCCTGCGTCACGCCGTCGCACCGGACCGGGCGTCGACCCGGGCATAGCCTGTCCTGTTTCGAGCGCCCCGAGCCCTTGCATCCGCTCAGACATCGGAGCTTTGATCGATGTCTGAGCGAGGGCCCCTCGGGAGCGCTCCCGGGCTCCAGGCGAAGCGCTTCACCTCCCGATCTCGCTCCCTCACTGCTCAAGCGGGTGATGAGGGTCCCTGTTAGGACGTGTCATCGCGAGCCCTCATTCGTTTCAACTCTTTTCAGTCATCGGACTATTGACCCTCGTTCGGCCGCGCGTTAGCGTCCCCGGCAAGCGCTTACAGGCCAGCTGCCGACGGCGGCGAACAGGAGTTGTCATGCAGAGAACGCGATGGATCGGTGCGGGTCTTCTCGCCTCGGCGTTGGCCCTGACGAGCTGTACGTCCGGCCCTGCCGGGACGGACGCCAAGCAGGACTCCACGGCGGAGCTGGAGCTGTGGACCAGGACCACACCCGGCGGCCCCGGCGAGAAGGCCACCCTGAGGCTGGTCGAGGGCTTCGAGAAGGCCACCGGACACAAGGTCAAGGTCACGGCGATCTTCGACGACTTCGAGACGAAGCTCCAACAGCGCGCCGCCCAGCGGCAGTTGCCCGACATCGTCATGAACGACGTCACCCAGCTCGGCGCGATGCACAGCCAGGGGCTCCTCAGGGAGATCGACCTCAGCATGATCAAAAGCAGCGAGGACCTCGTCGAGCAGGGCCTGGACTCCGGCAAGAGCGTCGACGGCAAGCAGTACGGCATCCCGTACTCCGCCCAGGCCGGCGCCCTCCTCATCCGCAAGGACTGGCGCGAGAAGCTGAAGCTGGAGGCCCCGCGGACCTGGGACGACCTCGCCGCGCTCGCCACCGCCTTCACCACCCGCGACCCCGACGGCAACGGCAAGCAGGACACCTACGGCCTCGCCGCCCCGCTGTCGACCAAGCGCGGCTACGCCTCCTGGTACTTCTCCAACTTCCTCTGGGCCGCCGGCGGGGACTTCATCACCGAGACGGGCCAGGGGAAGTACAAGCCGTCGATGACGAGCAGGGAGTCGACCGAGGCCATGCGCTGGTTCCGCGCCCTCGGCTGCGACAAGAAGGTCGTCCAGCCCGGCGCCGTCACCATGGACACCCCGCCGACCAACGAGACGTTCGAGGCGGGCCGGACCGGCATGTACGTCGTCGGCCCCTACCTCATGCCCCGCTTCGACACGTCCCTCGGCAAGGACAAATACGAGGTCGTCCCCATGCCCAAGGGGCCCAAGGACGCCACCGTGCTCGCCGAGGGCGGCTCCGTCTATCTGATGGCCGGTTCGGAGAACCGCGCCGGACAGGACGCCTTCGCCGGGTACGCCATCTCCGCCGAGGGCCAGAAACTCGGCATGGAGGGCGCCGACGGCTCCACCGTCCAGCTCCCCGTGAACAAGAAGGTCGACGTCACCGAGGTACGCCCCGACCCCCGCTGGAAGACGTACGCCGACGTCTACCGCTCCTCCGGGCGCTACGCCCCCTCCATCCCCAACTGGACCCCCGTACGGCAGACCACCGCCGAGACCGTCAACGCGCTGATGGCCGACTGCTCCCTCGACCTGGACGAGAAGCTGCGTGACCTCGACACGAAGCTCGCCGGGATCCTCCAGGAGCAGGGAATCGCCGGATGACCAGCCTCGACCAGGTGAAGACGGCCGCCGGACCGGCGGCCGGCTCCACCCCGCCCACCGGGCGAGGGCCGGCGCCGACCGCGCCCGGAGGAAGCGGCCCGCCCGTCTCCCGCCGCGTGAGGAACCGCCGCGGCGGCCGATGGTGGACGCCGTGGCTCTTCCTCGCCCCGGCCCTGATCCTCTTCCTCTACTTCAAGTTCATCCCCATGGCCAGCGCGCTGACCATGTCCTTCCAGGAAGTCCAGCCCTACCTCGGCAACCGGTGGGTCGGGGGCGAGAACTACGCCACCGTGCTCACCTCGGACGGCTTCCGCGAGGCCGCCTGGCACACCGTCGTCCTCGCCGTCGGCCAGACCGCCGGATCGATGCTGCTCGGCCTCACCCTCGCCCTCCTCATGGAGGGACAGGGCCGCAGGCTCGGCTTCGTCCGCTCGGCGGCCTTCCTCCCCGTCGTCGTACCGATCGCGGTCGTCGCCGAACTCTGGCGGATCATGTACCACCCCACCGAGGACGGCATGCTCAACTCCCTCCTCGGCCTGGTGGGGTTCGGCCCGTCGGGATTCATCAACGACCCCGACACCTCGATGGCCTCCATCATGCTCACCGGCATCTGGCGGGGCGCCCCCTACGACATGATGATCTTCCTCGCCGGTCTCGCCGGGGTGGACCGCGGACTGTACGAGGCCGCCAAGGTCGACGGCGCGTCCAGGTTCCAACGCATCCGCCACGTGACGCTCCCCGGTCTGCGCGCCGTCCTCACCATCCTCTTCATCCTCGCCGCCATCCGCGGCCTGCGCGTCTTCACCGAGGTCTTCCTGCTCACCAACGGCGGCCCCGACGGCTCGACCGAGGTCGTCATGACCGTGATCTACAAGCTGGGCCTCGAACAGAACCGGCTCGGCGTCGGCGCGGCCGGAGCTGTCCTGCTGTTCCTGGCGACGCTGCTCCTCACGGTCGGCGTCCACCTGTTCCGACGGAGGGGTAACGAATGAGCGCGCCGACCGAGACCGCCCTCGGGCTCACAGAGAGCCGCAGCGCCGCCGGCCGCGCCCTGAAGCTCCTCACGTACCTCCTCGTCCTCGTGGTGTTCGCGGGACCGCTGCTCGCCCTGCTCGTCAGCGCGTTCAACCACGTCAAGGACCCCACCCAGCTCAGCGTCGTCCCCACCGACCCCACCGTCGACAACTTCACCGTCGCCTTCGACCAGGGCGTCCTCACGTACCTCCTCAACTCGTTCTTCGTCGTCGGCTTCGGACTGCTGCTCCAGGTCGCCGTCTCCGTCCTCGCGGGCTACGCCCTCGCCAGGAAGAGGTTCCGGGGCATGACCCTCGTCTTCGTCGCGATCCTGGCGACGCTGATGCTGCCCGAGGAGATCCTGGCCATCCCGCTCTCCGTGATCCTCGCCGACCTGCCGGTCGTCCACCTCAACCTGATCGGCTCCCTCGCCGGCATGATCGTGCCCGTCGGCGCCTGGGCCTTCTCCATCCTCGTCATGACCGAGTTCATGAAGGAGGTACCGAAGGAACTGGAGGAGGCGGCGCGCATCGACGGCGCCGGAGACCTGCGGATCTTCGCGCAGATCATCCTCCCCATGTGCAAGCCCGCGCTCGGCGTCATCGGAGTCTTCGGCTTCACGATGATCTGGGACCAGTACCTGCTGCCCCTGCTCGTGGCCACCGACTCCTCCTCGTACACCCTGCCGCTCGCCCTGCGCACCCTGCGGGTCGACCCCCTCGTCACCCCGGGCGTGGTGATGGCCGCGTCGCTGCTCGCCCTGCTGCCGTCCGTCATCGTCTTCCTCTTCTTCCAGCGCTCCTTCGTCCACGGCCTGTCCAGCGGCGCCCTCAAGGGCTGACCCGAACGGCCGACCCCTCCGAAAGGACCACCACCCGTGATCCCGTCCGGCCTGATGTCCTTCCCGCTCACGCCGTTCACCCCCGCCGACGAGGTGAACACGAGCGTGTTCGCCGACCACATCGAGGACCAGCTCGCCCACGGCCCCGCCGCCCTCTTCGTCGCCTGCGGCACGGGGGAGTACTCCTCGCTCAGCGCACCCGAGTACGCCGCGGTCGTCCGGCACGCCGTCCGTGTCGTCGCCGGCCGCGTGCCCGTCTTCGCCGGTGCCGGGGGAGGCCTCGGCAACGCCCTGGCAGCCGTCGCCGCCGCCACGGACGCGGGCGCCGACGGGATCCTGCTGCTGCCCCCGTACCTCGTCGGCGGCACCGAGGACGGCTACCTCGCCTACGTGGAGTCCGTCGCCCGCGCCGGACGCCTCCCCGTCCTCGTCTACCGGCGTGGACTCGCCAGGATCGGCGTGTCCACCGCCCTCCGGCTCCTCTCCGTGCCCCAGGTCGCCGGGATCAAGGAGGGCAACGGCGACCTGGACTCGATGGCCCGCATGGTCACCGCCGTACGCAGCAGCGGCCACCCCCGCGCCGAGACCTTCGCCTTCCTCAACGGACTGCCCACCGCCGAGGTCAGCGCGACCGCCTGCCGGGCCATCGGCATCCGCGACTACTCCTCCGCCGTCCTGTGCTTCGCCCCCGACATCGCCCGCGCCTTCCACACGGCCCTGACGACCGGCGACACCGCCACCACCGACCGGCTCCTCGCCGACTTCTACCTGCCGCTGACCGCCCTGCGCGACCAGGTCCCCGGCTACGCCGTCTCCCTCGTCAAGGCCGGAGCCCGCCTCCGCTCGCTCGACGTCGGCCACGTCCGGGCACCCCTGGTCGACGCGGCACCGGACCACGTCGACCAGCTGAAGGACCTCCTGACCCGGGGCAGGCGCGCACTGGCCGACGTGACGGCGGGCGGTGCCGGGACCACCATCGCGGAGGGCGCCGGTGCCGGACTCGCTCCGGGACGAGGCGCCCCCGCCGCCCCCACCGCGGCGGTCGCCTCGTGAAGGTCACCTCCGTCGTCGTCACCCCCGTCGCCTTCGCCGACCCGCCGCTCCTCAACGCCGTCGGTGTCCACGAGCCGTACGCCCTGCGCGCGGTGGTCGAGGTCAGGACCGACACCGGCGCGTACGGCCTGGGCGAGAGCTACGGCGACGCCGCCCACCTCGACCTGCTCCGGGCCGTCGCCGACGACCTGCCCGGCCTCGACCCCTTCGACCTCAACGAACTGTCCCGGAGAACCGACGCGATCGTCGGCGGCCGTGTGGCGCGTGACGCCCACGGCCTCATCGGCGAGGGCGGTGCGGCCAAGACGGTCGCGAGCGTCACCTCGCCGTTCGAGGTGGCCTGCCACGACCTCCAGGGCAAACACCTCGGCAGGCCCGTGTCCGACCTCCTCGGCGGCGCCACCCGCGACCGGATCGACTTCTGCGGCTATCTGTTCGCCAAATGGGCCGCGCACCCCGGCCACGAGCCGGACGAATGGGGACCGGCCCTCGACCCCGCCGGACTCGTGGCGCAGGCCCGGCTCCTGGCGGACCGCTTCGGCTTCCGCTCGTTCAAGCTGAAGGGCGGCGTACTCCCGCCGGACGACGAGATCGCCGCGATCCGTGCCCTGCGCGAGGCGTTCCCCGACCATCCGCTCCGCCTCGACCCCAACGCGAGCTGGGACCCGGAGACCGCCGCCCGGGTGGCCGACGGGTTGACCGGCGTACTGGAGTACCTGGAGGACCCGGTCGCCGGCATCCCCGCCATGGCGGACCTCGCCCGGACCGCCCCGATGCCCCTCGCCACCAACATGTGCGTGGTCACCTGGGAACACCTGACCGAGGCGATTCCCGCCCGGGCCGTCGGTGTGCTGCTCGGCGACCACCACTTCTGGGGCGGCCTCAAGGCCGGCCAGCAGCTGGCGACCGCCTGCCACCACTTCGGCATCGGGATGTCCATGCACTCCAACTCCCACCTCGGGATCAGCCTCGCCGCGATGGTCCACCTCGCCGCCGCCACCCCCGCCCTCACCCACGACCTGGACACCCACTGGCCCTGGAAGCGGCCCGAGGACGACGTCGTCACCACACCGTGGACCTTCGTCGACGGCGCGATCACCGTCCCCCGCACGCCCGGACTCGGCGTCGAACTCGACCGCGACGCACTGGACCGCCTGCACCGGCAGTACCTGGCGTGCGGCCTGACCCGCCGCGACGACAGCGGCTACCTGGCCCGCGTCGCCCCCGGCGTACGGCTCCGCGAAGACGTCCACGAACCGGCCTGACGGCGCCGCCGGACCGTCAGCCCCTCCCGACCGCACAGGAACGATGCCCCATGACCTCCACCCGCGCCGACGCCGGCCTCCCGTCGACCCCTTCGCCCGACACGACCTGGTTCACCCACGACCGCTTCGGCATGTTCGTCCACTGGGGCCTCTACTCCCTCGCCGCGCGCCACGAATGGGTGAAGACCCGGGAGAGGATGACGGACGAGCAGTACCAGGTGTACTTCGACCACTTCGACCCCGACCGCTACGACCCGGTCCGGTGGGCGCGGACGGCGAAGGCCGCCGGCATGCGGTACGTCGTCCTGACCACCAAGCACCACGACGGCTTCTGCCTCTGGGACAGCGCACTCACCGACTACAAGGTGACGAAGACACCCCACGGCCGCGACCTGGTCGGACCGTTCGTCGAAGCCTGCCGCGCCGAAGGCCTCAAGGTCGGCTTCTACCACTCCCTGATCGACTGGCACCACCCGTCGTTCCCCGTCGACGGAACGCACCCGCAGCGCGACGACGAGGAGTTCAAGGCCGCGGCGGCCGACCGCGACATCCGGGAGTACCAGGAGTATCTGCACGGCCAGGTCCGCGAACTGCTCACGGAGTACGGCCGCGTCGACTACCTCTTCTTCGACTTCTCCTACGCGGGCCGCGAATGGTGGGGCGGGAAGGGCCCCGACGACTGGGACTCCCCACGGCTCATGAGGATGGTCCGCGAACTCCAGCCGCACATCCTGGTCAACGACCGGGCGGGCCTCCCCGGGGACTTCGTCACACCCGAGCAGTACCAGCCCTCCGCCCCGATGACCCTCGACGGCCGGCCGGTCCTGTGGGAGGCGTGCCAGACCCTCAACGGAAGCTGGGGCTACGACCGCGACAACCTCGACCACAAGAGCCCCGACCTGCTCATCCGGATGCTCGTCGACGGCGTCTCCAAGGGCGGCAACCTGCTGCTGAACGTCGGCCCCACCGGCCGGGGCGACCTCGACCCGCGCGACACCGCCGCCCTCGCCGAGATCGGCCGCTGGACCGACCTGCACGAACGGTCCGTACGCGGCTGCGGTCCCTCCCCGCACACCCCGCCCGCCGACTGCCGCTACACCCAGCGCGGCGACCGGCTCTACGTCCACCTCTTCTCCTGGCCGCTGCGCCATCTGCACCTGCCCGGGCTCGCGGGCCGGGTGCGGTACGCCCAGCTCCTCAACGACGCCTCGGAGATCGTCCAGGAGCCGCTCGACCCCGACCGCCCGGCGATGAACACCCAGATGGGCGGCCAGCCGGCCGGCACCCTCACGCTCCGGCTCCCGGTGCAGCGGCCCGACACACCCGTGCCCGTCATCGAGCTGCACCTGACGGACCCGCCCGGGCCCGACGCCTCGAACTGACGGGCCGCACGCGTACCACTCATCCGACTCGTCCGACCGATCACGGAGGCACCATGCAACGACGCACGTTCCTCACCGGCACCGCGGCAGGAGCGGCGGCCGCCGCCCTGCCCCTCTCCGCCCCGGCGTACGCGCAGGCCACCCGCCGCAAGCCCGCGCGCCCCCTGGGTCCCACCGTCGACGTCGGCTCCCTGGACGACCTCCAGGACGCGATCGACGCGGCCGGACCGGGCACCCGCATCGTCGTCGCGAACGGCACCTACACCGTCCCCGCCGCCAAGCCCCTCACCATCACCGGCAAGAACGGCTCCCGCACCGCACCGATCACCATCGTCTCCGCGTCACGGGGCGGTGCCGTGCTCCGCGGCGAGCGGAGCTTCGTCTTCGACGCGTCCAGCAACGTGACCGTGAGCGGCTTCTCCTTCCGCCAGAGCACCACCCTGGAGATCCCGCCCACCTGCACGTACATCCGGCTCACCCGCAACGACTTCCAGCTCGCGGACATCGAGGGCCTGCACTGGGTCATGGTGCGCGGCGACGAGGCCGTCATCGACCGCAACCACTTCCACGGCAAGACCACGCTCGGCATCTTCCTCGGCATCGAGGGCGCGGGCAGCGAGGCCATGGCGCAGGGCGTGCACATCCACCGCAACCACTTCTCCGACCACACCTTCGCGGGATCCAACGGCGGCGAACCCATCCGCCTCGGCGTCAGCCCCCGTGCCCTCTCCAGCGCGCACGCGCTCGTCGAGTACAACCTGTTCGAGCGGGCCAACGGCGACCCCGAGGCCATCTCCGTGAAGAGCTCCGACAACACCATCCGCTACAACACCATCCGCGACAGCCTCGGCGGCATCGTCCTGCGCCACGGCAACGGCACCCTCGTCGACAGCAACTACCTCATCGGCGGCGAGGAGGGCGTGCGGATCTACGGCAACGACCACATCATCGTCAACAACTACCTGGCCGGCCTCACCGGGCGGGCGATGGTCATCGGCAGCGGAACCGCACGCGACCACGTCCCCGGCGAATCCGCCGAGGCGCGCCGGGGCAACGACGCACCCGACCGCGTCCTCATCGCCCACAACACCCTCCTCGACAACGCGGGCGGCGCGCTCTCGGGCGAGAGTCACCGCCCCCACGAGCCCCGCGACATCACCGTCGCCGACAACCTGCTGGTCGGCCAGACCGGCAGCCTCGTCGAGATGGCGACCACGGTCCGCTTCACCTGGCAGAGCAACATCCTGTTCGGGGCGGCGGCCGACGGGAACATCCCCGCCGGCGGATTCCTGCGGGCCGACCCCCGCCTGGTGAAGGGCTCCGACGGGGTGTACCGCCTGTCGAGCACGAGCCGGGCGATCGGCGCGGCGACACTGTCCCCGGCACCCGTCACCCATGACGTCGACGGCGACGCGCGGGGCGGCGTGCGCGACGTCGGAGCCGACGAGTACGCGACGGCGACGCCGATCCGCCGGCCGCTCACCCCCGCGGACGTGGGCCCCAACGCCCGCTGACGGGGACAGGGGGAAAGGGCAGCCGGCCCGTCGTACGTCCGCTCCGGGCCGGCTGCCGACTCCCGGAGCGCGCCTCGCGCACTCCCGTCGCCCGGCCTTCCCGCCGGCGTCCCCGACGCGGCCGGCCGGCCCCTCGCCACCCTGCAGTAAGGTGACGCCCGACAGACACATCCGATGTATTTGGCCTTGCATAGGAGGACGCCTTGGCAGTTACGGACGAGGCGATCGGCAAGATCAAGGAGATGATCGTCTCCGGCGCGCTGCGCCCGGGGGACCGGCTGCCCAAGGAGGCCGACCTCGCCGCCGAACTGGGCCTCTCGCGCAATTCCCTGCGCGAGGCGGTGAAGGCCCTGTCCCTGCTGAACATCCTCGACGTACGGCAGGGCGACGGGACGTACGTCTCCAGCCTCGAACCGCCGCTGTTGCTCGAAGCGGTGTCGTTCGTCCTGGACTTCCACCAGGACGACCAGGCGCTCCAGGCCCTGAAGGTACGGGGCATCCTGGAGCCGGCGGCGACCGCGCTGGCGGCGGAGCGCATCCCCGAGGACGAGATCAGGGAGCTAGGGGAGCTCCTCGACCGGCTCGGTGACGCCCCGAGCCTGGACGAACTGGTGGCCAGCGACCTGGAGTTCCACCGGCGCATCGCGGCCGCCTCCGGTATTCCGCTGCTGTGCTCGCTCCTCGACAGCATCTCCGGGGCCACCGTACGGGCGCGGCTGTGGCGCGGCATCACCGAGGAGACCGCCGTGGCCCGGACCCTGTCGGAGCACCGGGCGATCCTGGACGCGCTCGCCGCGCGCGACGCGCGCACGGCCGAGGCCTGGGCGACGATCCACATCTCCAACGTCGTCCGGTGGCTCGACAGCGTGCTCTGACCTGCGGTCCCGGCTTCTTCCTCCGGCTCCACCGCCGTCGACGCGCGACGGAAGCGCGAGAGACGCAGGACGGACCCAGGAGGGGCGCGCGACGGACCCGCGACGAGGGCGGGCGCAGGGCGGACGCACGACTGACACAACGCCGAGGGGGGGGGGGGGGGGGGGGGGGGGGGGGGGGGGGGGGTGGGTGGGGGGGGGGGGGGGGTGGGTGCTGTTGTAGGCGGGCC
>NZ_JBVHZJ010000014.1:150132-189096 GCF_055574655.1 Streptomyces sp. NPDC029956
CACCACCACGCCCCCCACACATCCCGCACCACCCCCCGCCCCCCCCCCCCCCCCCCCCCCCCCCCCCCCCCCCCCCCCCCCCCCCGTGCCGTTCGTGATGCCCTTCGTAGGGCCGTTCTCACGGTCCGAGAAACATCCGATGTCTACTTGCCTCACCTCTCACGAGCGCCGTATCGTTCTCGCTCAATAGGCCAATCACCCGATCTGTGCTGATGGTTGGGGCTGCTCCGTGTCGGTCGGGCAGATGACGCCGAACACCGAGCAAGCAGCCCAGGTGTGAAAGGAACCCCCGTTGTCCACTGACATCACGCGGGTCATTGCGATGGACACCTACGACATCCGTTTCCCGACCTCCCGCCAACTCGACGGGTCCGACGCGATGAACCCGGACCCCGACTACTCCGCGGCCTACCTCGTCCTGCGCACGAACGACCCCGACGGCCCCACGGGACACGGCTTCACCTTCACCATCGGGCGTGGCAACGATGTCCAGGTCGCGGCGATCGAAGCACTGCGCCCCCACGTCATCGGCCGGTCCGTGGAGGACCTCTGCGCCGACCCCGGCCTCGTCAGCCGTGCGCTCGTCGGCGACAGCCAGCTCCGCTGGCTCGGGCCCGAGAAGGGCGTGATGCACATGGCCGTCGGGGCCGTGGTCAACGCCGTATGGGACCTGGCCGCCAAGCGCCGGCAGAAGCCGCTGTGGAAACTGCTGGCCGACGCCGATCCCGAGTGGCTCGTCTCGCAGATCGACTTCCGCTACATCACCGACGCCCTCACCCCCGAGGAGGCCCTTGACCTCCTGCGGCGCGGCAAGGACGGGCGAGCCGAGCGCGAGAGCGTCCTGCGGACCCAGGGCTACCCGGCGTACACCACGTCGCCGGGCTGGCTCGGCTACTCCGACGAGAAGCTGACCCGACTCGCCGAGGAGGCGGTGGCGGCCGGCTTCACCCAGATCAAGCTGAAGGTCGGCGCCGACCTCGCGGACGACGTCCGCCGCTGCCGCGCCGCCCGCGCCGCCGTCGGCGCGGACGTCCGCCTGGCCGTCGACGCCAACCAGCGGTGGAACGTCACCGAGGCCATCGAGTGGACCCGGGCGCTCGCCGAGTTCGACCCCTACTGGATCGAGGAGCCCACCAGCCCGGACGACATCCTCGGGCACGCGCGCGTGCGGGCCGCCGTCACCCCTGTGAAGGTGGCGACCGGGGAGCACGTACAGAACCGCATCGTGTTCAAGCAGCTCCTCCAGGCGAACGCCGTCGACATCGTCCAGCTCGACGCGGCCCGGGTCGGCGGCGTGAACGAGAACCTCGCCATCCTGCTCCTCGCCGCGAAGTTCGGGGTGCCCGTCTGCCCGCACGCAGGCGGGGTCGGACTGTGCGAACTGGTCCAGCACCTCGCGATGTTCGACTTCGTGGCGCTCAGCGGAACCACCGAGGACCGGGTCATCGAGTTCGTCGACCACCTCCACGAGCACTTCGCCCACCCGGCCGTCATACGCGAGGGCGCCTACACGGCGCCCCTCGCCCCGGGCTTCTCGGCCGACATGCACGAGGCCTCCCTCGCCACGTTCGTCTACCCCCACGGCACGTTCTGGGCCGCCGACCTGGCCGGAGCGCTCGCCGACGAAGCCACCGCGGGGGTGACCGCATGACCGCGTACCCCCTCGCCGGCCTCCGCGCCGTCGTCACGGGCGGTGCCTCCGGCATCGGACTCGCCGTCGCCCGCCTGCTGGACGCGCAGGGTGCCTCCGTCGCCGTCCTCGACCTCGACCCGACCGCCGTCCCCGACAAGCTGATCGCCCTCCGCGCGGACGTCGCCGACGACACGTCGGTGCGCGAGGCCGTCGCGGCGGCCGCCGCCGCGCTCGGCGGAATCGACATCCTCGTCAACAACGCGGGCATCGGCGCCGCCGGCACCGTCGAGGACAACCCCGACGACCAGTGGCACGGTGTCCTCGACGTCAACCTCCTCGGCGTCGTCCGTACCACCCGTGCCGCCCTGCCCCACCTGCGCCGCTCGGAGCACGCCGCCGTCGTCAACATCTGCTCCATCGCCGCCACCGCGGGCCTGCCGCAGCGGGCCCTGTACTCGGCGAGCAAGGGGGCGGTCCTCTCCCTGACCCTCGCGATGGCCGCCGACCACGTCCGGGAGGGCATCCGGGTCAACTGCGTCAACCCCGGGACCGTGGACACCCCGTGGGTCGCGCGTCTGCTCGACGCGGCGGCGGACCCGGAGGCCGAACGCGCGGCGCTCAGTGCTCGCCAGCCCACCGGCCGGCTCGTCGGCGCCGACGAAGTCGCAGCGGCCGTCGTCTACCTCGCGTCCCCGGCTGCGGCCTCGGTGACAGGCACCGCCCTCGCCGTCGACGGCGGCATGGCGGGACTCCGACTCCGCCCGGCGGGCACATGAGCGCGGACAAGGGGACTGCGGACGACCGGACCGTACCGGCCACGGACCACCGGACCATCGGTGAACCGGCCACGGACGACCGGACCACCGGCCCTGCGAGCCTCCCTCGCGTCCCTCTCGGCCGGACGACCGCCTGGACGACCCCCCTCGCCTTCGGCGCGGCCGGCATCGGGAATCTCTACCGCACCGTCACCGACGAGGACGCGCACCGCACCCTCGCTACCGCCTGGGACCGGGGCATCCGCTCCTTCGACACCGCACCCCACTACGGCCTCGGCCTGTCCGAACGTCGGCTCGGCGCCTTCCTGCGGGACCGGCCCCGTGACACGTACACCGTCTCGACGAAGGTCGGCCGCCTCCTCGTCCCCGCCCCCGGCGCGACCGGCGACGACCTCGCCCACGGCTTCGCGGTACCCGCCACCCACCGCAGGGTCTGGGACTTCGGGGCGGACGGCATCCGGCGCTCCCTGGAGGCGAGCCTGGAGCGGCTCGGGCTCGACCGCGTCGACATCGTCCACCTGCACGACCCCGACGACCACGCCGACCAGGCCCTGCGCGAGGCGTACCCCGCCCTGGAACGCCTACGGACCGAGGGAGTCGTCCGTGCCATCGGCGTGGGCATGAACCAGACCGCGATCCCCACCCGCTTCGTCACCGAGACCGACATCGACGTCGTCCTGCTCGCCGGCCGCCACACCCTGCTCGACCGGAGCGGCCTCGCCGCACTGCTGCCCGACGCGCAGCGCCGTGGCGTGTCGATCGTCGCCGGAGGAGTGTTCAACTCGGGCCTCCTCGCGGATCCGCGCCCGGGCGCCACGTACGACTATGCGACGGCCCCTCCGGAGACCCTGGCCAGGGCCCTCCGGCTGCGGGACATCTGCGAGCGCCACGGAGTGCCCCTGAGAGCCGCGGCAGCACGCTTCCCGCTGCGCCATCCCGCCGTGGCGGGTGTCCTCCTCGGCCTGCGCAGCCCGGCGGAGGCCGCGGACGCCGCGGACATGCTGGCCCGAGAGATACCCGAGGCCCTCTGGGAAGAGCTGCGCCGCGAGCACCACACCCCCGGGTCCGTTCCCGCCCCGGATCGCGGGTGAGGCGCCGATGAGGATCGGACTGTTCATCACCTGCCTCAACGACACCCTCTTCCCCGGCACCGGCCGGGCGGTCGTGACCGTCCTCGAACGGCTCGGCCACACCGTCGAGTTCCCCCGCGAGCAGACCTGCTGCGGACAGATGCACTTCAACACCGGCTACCGCCCGGAATCCCTCCCCATGGTGGCCCGCTTCGCCCGCGTCTTCGCCGGATACGACGCGATCGTGACGCCCTCCGCCTCCTGCGCGGCCATGATCCGCGACCAGCACCCCGTGCTCGCCGAACAGCTCGGCGACGCCGCGCTGCGGGAGGCGGTGGCCGAGGTGGTCCCCGCCGTCCACGAGCTGACCGAGTTCCTCCTCGACGTCCTCGGCGTCACCGACGTGGGCGCCGTCTTCCCGCACCGCGTGACCTACCACCCCACCTGTCACTCCCTGCGCGGTGTACGCCTGGGGGACCGACCCCTGCGGCTGCTGCGCGCGGTCGAGGGCATCGACCTCGTCGATCTGCCCCGGGCCGACGCCTGCTGCGGCTTCGGCGGGACCTTCGCGGTCAAGAACGCCGACACCTCCACCGCCATCCTCGCCGACAAGATGACCACGGTCATGGGCACCGGAGCCGAGGTCCTGTGCGCCGCCGACAACTCCTGCCTCCTGCACATCGGCGGCGGCCTCGGCCGACTGAACAGCGGCGTACGCACCCTGCATCTCGCGGAGATCCTGGCCGCGACGGAAGGAGCGAGATGACCGGTACGACGGACGACACCCACCACGACGGCCGGGTCTGGCTCGGGACCCCCGCCTTCCCCGAGGCCGCCCGCACCGCCCTGGCCGACACCCGACTGCGCCACAACCTCCGGCACGCCACGACCACCATCCGTACGAAGCGCCTCGACGCGACCGGCGAGGTGCCGCACTGGGAGGACCTCCGGGATACCGGCGCCGCGATCAAGCGACGCACCGCACGCCATCTCGCCCACTACCTCGAACAGTTGGAGGCGAGCGTCACCGCCGCCGGCGGCACGGTCCACTGGGCGGCCGACGCCGCCGAGGCGAACCGCATCGTCGAGCGCCTCGTCCGCGCCGCCGGCGGCCGGGAGGGCGAACAGCACGGCGTCGTCAAGGTCAAGTCCATGGCCACCCAGGAGATCGGACTCAACGAGGCACTCGCGGCCGCCGGAATCACGGCGTACGAGACCGACCTGGCGGAACTCATCGTGCAACTCGGCGAGGACCGGCCCTCCCACATCCTCGTCCCGGCGATCCACCGCAACCGGGCCGAGATCCGCGAGATCTTCACGGAACGGATGGGGGAGTGGGGCCGGGCCGCGCCCGCCGACCTCACCGACGACCCGAAGGCGCTCGCCGAGGCGGCGAGGCTCCACCTGAGGGAGAAGTTCCTCACCGCCCGGGTGGCGATCTCCGGGGCGAACTTCGCCGCAGCCGACACCGGCACGATCGCGGTCGTCGAGTCCGAGGGAAACGGGCGGATGTGCCTGACCCTGCCGGAGACCCTGATCACGGTGATGGGCATCGAGAAGGTCGTGCCGACCTTCGCCGACCTGGAGGTCTTCCTCCAGCTGCTGCCCCGGAGTTCGACCGGCGAGCGCATGAACCCGTACACCTCCCTCTGGACCGGCGTGACCCCCGGCGACGGCCCCCGGGACTTCCATCTGATCCTCCTGGACAACGGCCGCACCGACGTCCTCAAGGACACCGTCGGCCGCCAGGCGCTCGCCTGCATCCGCTGCTCCGCCTGCCTCAACGTCTGCCCCGTGTACGAGCGGACCGGCGGTCACGCCTACGGCTCGGTCTATCCCGGCCCGATCGGCGCTGTGCTCACCCCCCAGCTGGCGGGCGTCCGACGCGCCGCGTCCCTGCCGTTCGCGTCCACGCTGTGCGGTGCCTGCTACGACGCCTGCCCGGTGAAGATCGACATTCCGGAGGTCCTGGTCCACCTGCGGGCGAAGGTCGTCGAGGCCGAACGCGAAGGCCGGGTACTGCCGACACCGGAGGCGCTCGCCATGAACGCGGCGTCGACGGTCCTCGACTCGCCCAGGCTCCTGGGCGCCGCCCAGCGCGCGGCGGCCGTCGCCGGCCGCTTGACGGGCGGGCGCGGAGGACGGATCCGGCGCCTGCCGGGGCCGCTCGGGGGCTGGTCCGCCACCAGGGACACGCCGACACCGCCACGGGAGTCGTTCCGTGCGTGGTGGCGCGCGAAGCGGGAGGAGCGATGACGAGCGGCGGCACGGGCGCCGGGGCCGAGCGGGACAGAGGGACGGGCGAGAGCGTCGACGACGAGAGCGGTGCGGTCGGCAGTGGTGCAGGCGAGAGCGACGCGGTCGACGGCGCTCCCGCCGACAGGGGCGCGGCCGACAGCCGCACTGCCGTACTCGCCCGCATCCGGGCCGCGTTGAGCGACGTACCGGACGACGAGACACCCGAGGACGTGCCCGTTCCGCGCGCCTGTCGCCGTACGGTCGCGGCGGGCGACCCCGTCGCGCTCTTCGCCGCGCGCGTCGCCGACTACCGCGCCACCGTGGTGCGTTGCGCGCAGGAGGACGTGGCGCGCACCGTCGCCGCCCTCCTGGAACGCCGCGGCGTGCGGCGGGTCGTCGTGCCCGACGGTTTCCCGCCCGCGTTCCTGACGCGCACCGACGTGGACCTCGTCGGCGACACCCCACCCCTGACCGTTCGGCAACTCGAAGCGGTCGAGAGTACGTTGACCACGGCAGCCGTCGCCATCGCGGAGACGGGGACGATCGTGCTCGACACGGGACCGGGCCAAGGACGCCGGGTCCTGTCCCTGATCCCTGACCACCTCCTCTGCGTGGTGCGCGCGGAGCAGATCGTCCCGGACGTACCGGAGGCACTGGCCGGCCTGGACCCCCACCGTCCCCTCACCTTCGTCTCGGGTCCCTCGGCCACCTCCGACATCGAACTGCAGCGCGTCGAAGGCGTCCACGGACCCCGCATCCTCGACGTCGTCCTGGTCGTCACCGACACCTCTGGAGCGAACCCATGAGAATCGCCCTGCACACCCGGGTCCGCGCGGACCGCATCGCCGCCTACGAGGAGGCGCACCGCGAGGTCCCCGCCGAGCTGACCCGGGCGATACGGGCCGCCGGCTGCACGTCCTGGACGATCTGGCGCAGCGGCACCGACCTCTTCCATCTGCTCGACTGCGAGGACTACGCCCGCCTCCTCGCCGAGTTGGAGACCCTGCCGGTCAACGTGGAGTGGCAGGCCCGGATGGCCGAGCTCCTGGAGGTCGTCCACGACTACTCCGGCGACGGCGCGGACGCGGGACTGCCCGTGGTGTGGCACCTGTGAACGCCCCGCACACGGTGAACGCCCCGCACGCGACGAGCGCCCGCCGCGGCCCTCTCGTCGTCGACGCGCACCACCACCTCTGGGACCTGGCCGTACGCGACCAGGACTGGATCACCGGACCCGACCTCGCACCTCTGCGCCGTACCTTCACGGAGCGCGATCTACGGGCCGAGACCGCCGCCGAGGGGGTGACGGCCACCGTCCTCGTCCAGACGGTCACCGTCGCCGACGAGACACCCGAGATGCTGGCCACCGCCCGCGCCAGCGATCTGATCTCCGGCGTCGTCGGATGGACGGACCTGACGGCGCCCGACGTCGCCGACACCCTGGCCGCGCTGCTCGCCCTGCCGGGCGGCGGGCACCTCGTGGGCATCCGCCACCAGGTCCAGTCGGAACCGGACCCCGCCTGGCTGCTCCGCCCCGACGTCCGCCACGGCCTCACCGCGGTGGCCGACGCCGGGCTCGCGTACGACCTGGTGATCCTCCCGCACCAGCTGCCGGCCGCGACGAGGGCCGCGAGAGGACTGCCGGAGCTGACCTTCGTCCTCGACCACGCGGCGAAACCGCCCGTCGCGAGGGGAGACCTCGAACCCTGGGCGGCCGACCTGCGCGCCTTCGCGGCGCTGCCCAACACCGTCGGCAAGCTCTCCGGCCTGCACACGGAGGCCCACTGGCGCACCTGGACCGTGCGGGACCTGCGGCCGTACGCAGACATCCTGCTCGACGCGTTCGGCCCGAACCGCCTCATGTTCGGTTCCGACTGGCCGGTGTGCACGCTGGCGGCGTCGTACGGACGGACGCTCAGGACCGCGGCGGAGCTCACGGAGGCGCTCGGCCCGGCCGAGCGGGCGGCGTTCTTCGGCGGCACGGCGGTGGAGACGTACCGGCTGGGGGAGCGCGTCGCCCACCGGGCAGGCGGGCCGACGGTCACGTAGGGTCGTGATGCCGCTACGACAGTCGCGGTGCCGCGACGAGGGTGAACGCCTCGTCGCCGCAGGCGCGGGCGGGGCCGCCGCTCGACCGATCTGGGGTGCCCATGACAGGACAGTTCGAAGCGACGTTCGAGGTCGACCGGCCGGTGGAGGAGGTGTTCGCCTTCCTCGCCGACGGGCGCAACGATCCGGAGTTCAGCCCCCGGGTCCTCAGGATCGAGCGGGTCCCGGACGCCCCGACCGCCGTGGGCACCGTCTTCCGGAGCACCGTCAAGGACGCCGGGATGAAGACCGCCCGGGAGTTCCGCATCACGGCCTTCGAGGCCCCCGTGAAGCTCCGCTGGGCCGAGGTGTCGAAGAACCTCGTGACGGCGAGTGAGGGGGGCTACGACCTGGAACCGCTCACCGACGGCCGGACCCAGGTGCGGGTCTACAACATCCTCGAAGGCCACGGCGTGGGCAGACTCCTCGCGGGCCTGGCGCTCTCGGCCGCCCGCAAGGACGCCCCCGGCTTCGGCGCCCGGATCAAGGCGGCGGCGGAGGCGGGGATCGCCCCGCGCTGAGTCCGCGCGCGGGCTACCCCTCCCCGTCCCTCGGGCGCGGCACCGCCACTACCTGCGGGACCGTCGCGACCCGCGGGTCCCGCGGCGGGGCACCGAAGCGGACCGGCACGCCCGGTGAGTAGAGCACGCTCACGGGCGGACCGGGCGGCCGGTCGAGACCGGCCGCCGTGAGCAGCGTCTCGTCGCAGTCGAGCAGCCGGGCGCGGTGGAGCGGCCAGCGCGGGTGGGTGTTCGGGAGATACAGCGGCCGCCCGCGGAACGAGCTGTGCATGCCCCAGCGGGCGGTCAGGAAGTGTTCGAGCGCGGTGGGCTCCTCCACCGGCTCGCCGACCTCCACGCTGATCGCGCTGCGCGCCCCGCGGGGGCCGGGCCAGCGACGGCTGCTGGTGTACGTCACGGTGGCACCGTCGTTCCGGACGCTCATCCGGGACCAGACGTACGGGATCCGGAACGCCCACCGTCCGACGGCCACCGGGATCAGGCGGGACGCGTCGAGGGAGCGGAAGACGACACCCCGGCGCCCGTGGGCGTCCACGGAGTAGAGCCGGACATTGGTCTCGGGGAAGGTCCCGAGATACGGGATCCCGGGGAGCCGGAGCCAGCCGACCCGGTGCATCCGGAAGGCGACCAGGCCCACGTAGGTGAGGCCGTCGTGCGTGTCGGGCACGGTGCCGGCGGGCAGCAGCGGGGCCACGTCGGCGGGGTCCACGGCCCAGTGCAGGAACGCCAGGTCGAGCCAGGACTGGGTCAGCAGCGTCAGGTCCCGGCGGTGCGGCGGGTCGGCCGATATCGGCTCGGGGAGCGCGGCGGGCGGCGTCTGCGGCATCCCAGAAGTATCGGGCACCCGACCCACGAAAGTGGCCCTCCACGGGTGTGTGGAGGGCCACCTCGTCACGGCTCACCGGGGGCGGGAACGACCCCGGCGAGTCGTGGACGTGCTGTCACGGGACTACGGCGTCACCTTGAGGAGCTTGTTCGCGGTGCCGGAGGTCGCGTTCTTGATGGCGTCCGGAGTGGCGGCCCCGGTCAGCGCGGTAGCCGTGTCGGCCGGCGTCGCCGACGGGTTGGCGGCCAGGTAGAGGGCCGCGGCACCCGCCACGTGCGGGCTGGCCATCGACGTTCCGGAGATCGTCTTGACCCCGGTGTCGCTGTCGTTCCAGGCCGAGGTGATCTCCGAGCCGGGCGCGTACAGGTCCACCACGGCGCCGAAGTTCGAGAACTCCGACTGCTGGTCGTCCTTGGTGCTGGACGCCACGGTGAGCGCCTCCGGCACCCGGGAGGGCGAGCCCTGGCCGGCGTCGGAGGACTCGTTGCCCGCCGCCACCGCGAAGGTCACACCGGAGGCGATCGCCCGCTTGACCGCCGCGTCCAGGGCCTCGTCGGCGCCGCCGCCGAGGCTCATGTTCGCGACCGAGGGCCCGGAGTGGTTCTGGGTCACCCAGTCGATGCCGGCGACGACCTGCTCGGTGGTGCCGGAACCGTTGTCGTCGAGGACGCGGACGGCCACGACCTTGGCCTTCTTGGCGACTCCGTGGGCGGTGCCGGCGATGGTGCCCGCCACGTGGGTGCCGTGGCCGTTGCCGTCGTCGGCGCTGTCGTCGTTGTCCACGGCGTCGAAGCCGTGGGTCGCCCGGCCACCGAAGTCCTGGTGCGAGATGCGGACGCCGGTGTCGATGACGTACGCGGTCACGCCCTCCCCGCCGGTGTCGGGGTAGGTGTACTTCTGGTCGCCGGCCGTGTCGGCCTGGTCGATCCGGTCCAGGCCCCAGGACGGGGGCTGTTCCTGCGTCTCCTTGATGCTGAACCGCTTGTTCTGCACGACGGTCCCTACCGCGGGGTCGGCGGCGAGGCGCTTGGCCTCGTCGACGGACAGACCGGACGCCGAGAAGCCGTTGACCTCGGAGCCGTAGGAGCGGACGAGCTTGCCGCCGTACTTCTTGGCGAGGTCCCCCTTGTTCGCGGATGCGTCGAGGATGACGATGAAGCTGCCGTCGACGGCGCCCGGGGCACCGAGTCCGTGGACGGTCCCCTCGGCCGGGGTGGCTGCCCCGGCGAGGTTGCCGGCGAACAGCGCTGCGGCGGCCGCGGCTGCGGTACCTGTGGCTATGGCCGCGTTGCGAAGTCCGTGGGATCGCTTGTGAGTTGCCATGAAAGTGGATCTCTCCTCGTGTTGACGTGTGGGGCGTCAAACGTTCGAGAGAACCCTGTTCGGATTGGCAGGAGCAAATCAAGAGCGAACCAGGGGTAAAGGCTTATTCAACAAGGTTTCTTAAACAGCTCTCCGCATCGCCTCCACGTCGCACACGCTCCCTGGCCGACTCCTCCGTGAAATGGTCACGTTCGGTCGTGGGTCCGGGGGCGGGGCCGGGATGCCCGGTCGTCGGTTCGAGGGGCGTGGCCGGGATGCTCGGGGCGACGGCCCGGGGGACGGGGGAGAGCACGAACGGCCCCCTGCGGCGGACCTCGACGCGGACGGTCGGCGCCGCCGGAGGTTGCGACGACGCGGGAGCGGTGATGCTCCTGTCGCCGGTCGGCCGGTGGGTGTCTCCGCCGACGGTCGACGGCGGCCGAACGTGCCGGACGCGGTGTGACCTCATGTGTGACCAAGCGGCCTTGCACCCGCCCCGGTTGGCGCCGGCGAGGTCGCCGTCGCGGCGAAGGCCGCATGCCTTGACGGCGGAGCGGGCGGCGTTGTGCGGGGCGCGTGCACAGGCGACGGGGGCGTCCGTCCGGGTGCTGGAGGGCCCGCCTCGACAGGGCCACGCGGGCGGCTGCACGGGCGCCGATGGTGTCAGTACCCATCGATAACGTCGACCGCATGGGATCCACCAGCGCATGGGCGATCTCCGGCCACTCCGACCGGGACATCGCCAACCTCACCCCCCGACTGCTCCCCGCGATGCGCGCGGACCGCGACAGCCCCGAAGCCGTCCGCCGCTGGCAGGACTGGCAGCGGGCCCCGCTCCCCGATCACCGGACCTGGTACTCGAACTACGGCCCCGAGATCGAGTCGTTCCACGAACTCACCGCCCCCGGTGCGCACGTCGACGACCTGTGCGGAGGCATGACGGACCCCTCGTTCCACGTCATGGACGACGTGTGGGACGGGCAGAGCGAGGACCACATGTTCATCACGGTCCACAGCAAGGAGTACGCCGTCTCGTCGCTCCTCCACGCACTCGGACCTTCCCGGGCGGCCCTGCTGCCCGGCTGGTGCGGCACCTTCCTGCTCACCTCGGCACAGGTCGCCGAGAGCCTCCCTCGCGTCGAGCGCGCCTTCACCTTCACCCCGGACGAACGCGCTGCGGCCGAAGCCCGGGACTGGCTGGACTACCTGGCCGGTGAGGAGAGCGTCCTCGACGGCCCCCTTCGCATCTGGCGCACCGCTGCCCGCACAGGCCTGGGCCTCTGCGGGCTCTCCGTCCACGTCGGCTGACTCCGCCGCACCGCCGACGAGATCAGCCGGAGCGCGTCGCCGCCTCCCAGGCCTCGAGGATCGCCACGGGGACACGTCCCCGGTCCGGCACGTCGTAGCCGTTGGCCCTGGCCCACGTTCGGACGGTGTTCGTGTCGACCGGCGACCAGGTGCTCGGGGCGGTGACCGGTACGCGGCCACGGAGACGGGACGGCGTGAAGGCGGGCCCGTTGTCGAGCAGGTCTCCGGGGAACAGCGGCACGCGCAACGCCCCGCCGAGGACGTCGACGAGAAACGCCGTCACCGACCCGCCGTATGCGAACCAGGGGGCTGCCAGCCGCTCGGTGACGGTGACCGTCCACCGGTCGGGTGCGTCACGCGGCCGGGTGTCCCAGAACAGGTGGTCCCCGTTTCCGGTGACGCCCACCACGAGAAGATCCTCGGTCCCACACGGAAGCGCCACACGAGGACGCGCGCCGGAGGTCCCGCCACCCTCGGCGTTCCGTCGCTCGTCGAGCTGGGCACGCAGACGCGCGGGCATGGGCCCGGTCAGGTCGACCCACTCGCTGAGGGAGCCGGGCTGGTACAGGGTGAGGAAGTCGCAGAACTGGCCGGGTCCGTAGGCGGTGACGAGTTCCTTGTAGTCCCGGGGCAGGCTCATGCCCAGCTTGCCCTCGGCGAGGGACCAGTCGGGCGCGGGCGGCACGACGGCGGGAGGCGGGCACAGGGCGGTCAGAGCGGCGAGGCCGGTGAGAGCGGTCACGGGACCAGTACATCGCGAACGCGTCGCCCCGGAAGCCGACGGGGACGCGGGACCGCATCGTACCGCGTCAGCCGCTCCCCGTCGACGGCGAGCGCCAGGAAGGCACCGGAGCGCAGGCTGCCGCCCGTGAAGGGCTCGTCGTACCCACCGACCCGCTCGACCGCCAGGCCTCTCGCATGGCGGTCGCGATCAGCGAGTACGCCGTCTCCTGCCCCTGCTCCTGCCCCTGCCCCTGCGCTGAGTCGAGGACCACCGCTTGCGCCGAGGCCGGCACCGTCCCGGTGGTGCGGGGAAGTCGCGGGAGAGACCTTCCCGCGCTCCCGACCGTCGCTACGCTGTGCACGATCTCGACCTCGACCAAGAGTTCGACTCGACCGCGACCGCGACCACGACCACGACCACGACCGCGAGGCAGAGGGCTGGAGGCACGGGTGGGACGAAAGGTACGACGGGCCGCGGGGACGCTGTCCTTCACGGATCTGCTCCGGCATCCGAGGCGCCTCGTCGAGCAGCTCGCAGGAGAGCAGCTCGCAGGCGACGCCCGTCAGCGCGCCGAGGCGGACGTCGCCGCGTTGAACGCCGGAGAGCCGCGTGAGGTCTCCGCGTTCCTCCGCGACGCCCACCGTTTCCGGCAGGGGGCGCTGATTCTGGACCCTGCCGCAGAGCCTCCGGTGGTGTGGCGACCGTTTCGCGTCCTCGGCGGAGCCGGCGAGGACATCGCCTTGGTGGCTCCGTTCCATGTGCACGGTGCGGGCCCGGTCACCGGTCCGGGAAGCGTGGCGGTCGACAGGAGAGTGTTCCGTCTGCTGTCCCTGCAAGCCGCTGATCGCTCCTGGGAACTTGCCGTCCCGGCTGCGGACGTGGCTCTCGTCCGGGCCGCGCTCCAGGGATACGGCACCCGAAACTAGAGAAGTGATCATTCACGACCGGGATTCCTTCTCACGGGCGGTCCTGCGAACGCCGGACGGTCGGGGTGGGAAGCCGTCGAGGGCGTCATCCTCGACGGCAACGGCGTGTCCAAGGAGGTGCAGCGGGCCCGCTGTGACACCCGCAGCCTCCATCCCGCGCCAGTAAGCCAGCGCGAGCCGTCCGTCCACCAGGCCGTTCACCAGGGGGAGTTCCGGGTCGGCGGCGTGCAGCAGCGACTCCAGGCGGCAGGAGGCGACCGTGTCGGGGAGCCACGAGCGCGCGGCGTAGCCCGCTGCTGCCGCGAGCGGCAGCCCCGGAGCCGTGCGGCGCTCCACGGACCCGCCGGCGCCGCGGGAAGCGCCGGATCCACCCGCACCGACCGAGAGCAGGCCGCCGCCGACGATCAGGACGTCGCGCCGCTCCCGCATCCGGGCCAGCGCCTTCGTCGTGTCGAAGCAGTGGGGGAAGGAGTCGTCGACGACGATCGTGCCCGGCCGCAGGCGCGACACGTCGAGGATCGCGCGGCCTCCACTGACTGCCGTGACGAGGAGTCCGGCCTCGTAGACGGCGAGCGGGAGGGCGGACCGGCCGGACTCATGGATCTCCACGTTCCGGGCCAGACCGCGGGCGATGAGGTCGTCGGCCAGCGTACGGAGCCGTGGCGTACTGCCGGTGACATCGCACAGGAGCAGCCGGGCGGGCGGCTCGGGCGCGAGGGACAGGAGGAGTTCGAGCGACGAACTGCCGATGGATCCAAGGCCGACCACGGCAACGGTGAGATCACCGAGATACTCACCGAGCTCACCGAGCTCACCGAGCTCACCGAGCTCACCGAGCTCCGTGGGCTCGGTGGGATCGACCGGACCAGCGAACCCGCGACCCGTCCGCACCAGCGCAGCATGGACGGTCTTGACCACGGACACCGCAGTTGCCGCGTGCCCGGTCGTCAGCGCCGTCGGTCCCTCCGTCTCCCGCAGAACACCGAAGCCGTACGCGGTCAGGGACGGGATCATCCCCGCGAGCGAGACGGAACGGGCACCCGACGACGCCGCGAGCTCGACCGCCCGGGCCGTGCGAGCGGCGAGGTCCGGCGTCGATGCCAGCTCGTCCGCGAACAGCGGCAGGCACACGAATCCCGAGCGTCCCAGAGGCGTGTCGATCTCCTCCACGAGCCGGGGACGCCCGCCCGGGAAGAGCAGCTTCCGGAGCTGCTCACGCGCTGCTCCCGCCTCGGCCGTCGGCGCGCCGATCCTGCCCGGGCCGCTGTCCTCGCTGAACCCGCTGAGTCCCTTGAGCCCCTTGAGCCCCTTGAGTCCGCCCGCCGCTGCGAGCGCGGCCAGCTGACCGGGCGGCGGAAGGTATCCGACGAGTGCGGAGTCCAGGACGCGCGGGGACAGGGGCGCGACCGAGGGGCGTGGCCGCCCGTCCACCACCCTCCCGAGCGTGCCGCCTTCGGTCATCCCCTTCCGCAACGCAGCGGTGAACGAGGCGAACGCCGCCTCGTCGGGGAACGCCGTGGTGGCCGCGCGCAGCGTCACCCGCAGTTCTCCCTCTCCGACCGGCCGCACCGCCAGGAACGTGTCCGTGCCCACCGGCGGAGGCGCGAGTTCGGCGTCTGCGTCGTCCCACCGCAGGTTCAGCGTCTCGCCGCTCAGCGGCCCGAGGGCGGAGAAGTCCAGGAAGGTGAAGAAGAACTGGGCCGCCGCCGGAAGTCCGCCGTCGCTCCGAGGGGGCCGGACCCCCTGCGCACGGGCCGCCTCGACCTCGTCCACGACCGCCCGGAGATCATCGGCGAACGTGCGGCCGGCCACCCTCTCCCCGGACGGGGGGTTCGGCCGGAGCGGCACGGCGGCGGCGTACGGACCGAATGCCAGGTGGGCGTCCGGATGCGCGTCTTCGCGGCCGGACACGGCAAGACCGAGGATCAGATCCTCCTCCCCGGTCGTGGCTGCCAGCGTCCGGTAGTACGCCGTCAGGACCGGGGCGAAGAGCGTCGTGCCCGCGTCGGCGGCGGTCCTGCGCAGCACGGCCACCTCGCCCGCGGCCAGGGTGAAGCCGGTGGAGCGGTACGGAGGTGCGTCGGGGTCCTTGGCGGACGGCCGTTCCCCTGCACGGTCTCCGAGGACCGGGCGCCGGTACGGCTCCTGGAGTCGGGCGGCCCGGTGGGTGTCGTCGTCTGTGTCGGGGGAGCCGGACGCGACCGCGCGTTCCTGAAGAAGGACGTGGTCGCGGAACGAGTGACGCAACGGGGGGAGTTCCGGCGCCTCGCCCCGTACGACACGGTCGTAGACGGCGAGCAACTCCCGGCCGAGCAGCGCCACGCTGTAACCGTCGCCGATCAGGTGGTGGGCGTGGACGACGAGCGCGTGTTCGTCGGGCCCGAGGGTGAGCACTCGCAGTCGCAACAGCGGCCAGGCCCAGGACTCGAAGCGCCGTTCGCGTTCCTCGGCGATCCGCGATGCCAGCAGGTCCGGCGCGGCGAGGGTCTCGAAGTCGACCGGGAGCCGGAGGGTGGGCGGGAGTTCCTGCTGGACGGGCGGTCGTACCCCGGCGGGGAACACGGTCCGCAGCATCGGATGACGTACGACGCAGGCGTCGACGGCTCGCTGGAACGCGTCGGGTCGCAGGGGCCCGTCGACCCGCAGGCAGGCGAGCCACGCCGTGGGCGAGCCGGGCGCCATGGCCTCCGCGAGCAGGAACCCGCGCTGGGAGGGGGAGAGAGGGAAGGGAGACGGCGGCACGGTCGACGGACGGACGGTCGACCGCGGGAGGGACGACGGCGGGAAGGCGGGGGGCGGTCCGCCCTGGGTGCCTTCGGTGACGCAGGGGTTCGCCTGGCCGGCAGCAGGAGGTCCGTCCGTCGGTCCGCGGTCGATGGCGGCGGCGAGCGCGGCCAGCGTGCGGTGGGCGTACACGACCGTGGGCCGGGGCAGGACAGGGATCGTCTCCCGCAGCCGGGCGAAGACCTGGAGGACGAGCAACGAATCGCCACCGAGGGCGAAGAAGTCGTCCTCGCGCCGGATCGTGTCCGCGTCGGCGTCGAGGAGTTCGGACCAGACGCGGGACAGCAGGATCTCCGTCGGAGTGGCCGGGGTTCCTGCCGATCCCGCCTCGGGAAGCTGCGTATCGGTCACCGGGGGCTTCAGACGGGCGCGGTCGATCTTGCCCGTTCCCGTCAGGGGGAGTTCGCCGACGAGGTGGATACGGGCCGGGAGCATGTACTCCGGAAGTGTCCGTGCCAGGTGTGCGCGCAGCGCCGTGGAATCCGGAGCCGTGCTGCCCGGCAGACACTGTACGAAGGCGCTCAGCCGTGCCTCCCGGTGGACCACGGCGGCGCGGGCGACCGAGGGATGCGCCAGGAGTGCCGACTCGATCTCGCCGAGCTCCACCCGGTGTCCGCGGATCTTCACCTGGTCGTCGAGCCGTCCGAGGAACTCGAGGACGCCGTCCTCGTCGCGCCGGACCCGGTCGCCGCTGCGGTACCAGCGGCGCCCGTCGCGTTCCGTGAACGCGGCAGCGGTCAGTTCCGGGGCGTGCAGATAGCCGGGCGTGAGTCCCACGCCCGCGATGAGCAGCTCGCCGGGTTCCCCCGGTGCACAGCGCCGCGCGCCGTCCGCTGTGACGATGTCGACCTCCGTGCCGGTGAGGGGGGTGCCGATGGGGAGGGTTCGCATGTCGTCGGCGGGGCGGGTCTCGATGATGTGGAAGGTGGCGTTGATGGTGGCTTCGGTGGGCCCGTACAAGTTCGCGATCCGGTGCCCGGGCCCGAACAGGTCGTACCAGCGGCGTACATGGGCGGGCGGGAGCGCCTCCCCGCCGACGTGGATCCAGCGCAGGGCGGACAGGTCGGGCGTCGGCCCGCCCTCCCGTACACGCGTCTCCGCTGCTTCGAGCAGCCGGGACCACAGGCTCGGGACCGAACTCCACACCGATATTCGCGCCTGCTCGACCCGGTCGAGCAGCTCCTCCGGGTCCCGGAGGAGCTGTCGGGGCAGGGTGACGACCGTGGCCCCGACGAGGAGGGGCGCGAGGAGCTGACGTACGGACGCGTCGAAGCACAGCGACGCCGTCTGGGCGAGCCGGTCACCTTCGCCGTACCCGAAGGTGGCGAGCGCCCAGTCGAGGTAGTTGGTCATCGAACGGCGCGTGATGGGCACGGCCTTGGGGCGGCCGGTGGAGCCGGAGGTGAAGATGACGTAAGCGAGGGAGTCGGGATCCGGGGGTGGGACAGGGGCAGGGACCCGGGCAGGGACGGGGGCAGGGGCGGCTGCAGTGGAGAGGGCCGCGGAGAGTGCCGTGGAGGGGGCCGGGTCCGGGGACTCGTCCTCCGGGGAGGCGGAGTGCGGATCCGAGGAGAGGCCGTCGGTCGTGACCAGGGTGAGGGCCGCGGCAGAGACGAGCGCGGTGGCCGCGTCTCGCGTCGCCGCATGACAGACGAGCGTGCCGACGCGGGACCGCTCCAGCTGATCGGCCAGGCGTACGGGGGGATGGGCGGTGTCCAGCGGCACCCAGCCCGCACCGGCCCGCAGGATGCCGACCACACCGGTCACGGCGTCGGCGCCGGGCTCGACCAGAAGTCCCACCAGGTCGCCCGGGACCACGCCACAGGCCCGCAACCGGGCTGCCAGTGCGCCTGACGCCCGGTCCAGTTCGGCGTAGCTGAGGGTGATCCCGTCCGTGTCGACGGCCACCGCGTCGGGCGTCGCCCGGAACTGGGCGCACAGGCGGGCGACGATGTCGCCGGGGGCGGGGTGTGGGGCGCATGCAAGCGGTGAGCCTTCTGCCGCGACTGCTTCAGCTGCGGCTGCAGCTGCCGCGTCGAGCCCGGCCGTCTCGGTGAGTTCGGCCAGGTGCTCGGCGGCAAGGCGCGCGATGGTGGAGCGGTCGAAGAGTCGCGCCGGGAAGTTCCACGAGAAGGCCAGTTCCCCGTCGGACTCCCAGCACAGCAGGCTGAGCCGGGTGGCGGCGGAGGCCGTTCCGGCCGATGTCGGACGGACCTCCACCGGGCAGTCGGGGTCGGGGGAGACCGGGAACCGGGCGAAGCTGAAAGACGCGGGCGCGGCGGTACGCGGTCCCGCCCCGTCCGTCGGCAGGAGCCGCGCCAGGTCCAGGCTCGTGAGGCGGCTGTGCCGTTCGCTCTCGGGCCACGCGTCGCGGAGCCGTAGCGCGAGCGCGTGCACCGAGTCGTCCGGTCCTACGCGGACGGGGACCGGGAGGGTGTCGGCCAGCGGTCCCACCAGCCGGTCGATACCGGGCAGCCGCGTTTCGCGACGGGCTCTGGCGACGTTCACGGTCACGTCCTCCCGCCCGCCGCTCCACCGCGACAGGCAGCGCGCGTAGGCCGCGAGGAGCAGGTGGAAGAGGGACACGCCGTGCGCGGCGGCCGTCTCCCGGAGCGCGGCCGACAGGCCGGGGCCGGGGGTCACCTGGTGGGCGAGGAGCGGGGGCTCGGGGAGGCCCAGCGGATCGCCGTCGTACGGGAGTGCGAGGGGCTCGCCCTGCCCGTCGAGCACCGCACGCCAGTACGCCCGGTCCGAGGCGAGGGCGGAGTCCGAACGCTCGGACTGCTCGTGGGCGACGTATGCCGCGAACTCGGTCGTGAGCGGCGGGAGTTCGGGGACAAGCCCCATTGAAAGGGCGGTGTAGCAGGCCCAGAGTTCCTGGCCGAGGATGTTCAGGCTGAAGCCGTCGGCGGCGGCGTGGTGTACGACGAGCACGAGACGGACGAACGTCGGGTCGGCCCCACCGATCCCTCGGCCGGAATCCTCCCGGCCGGAGTCCTCGCTGCCGTCCTCGCGGTATGCACGGGCGAGGACGGCGCGGATCGGAGCCTCGACGGTGAGGTCGAACGGCCGGTTGCACAGTGCCTCTTCGAGGTCCGCGAACTCCTCCTCGGCGCTACGGGCTCCGGGCAGATCACGAACCTCGTACCAGTCGGGAATCCTCCCGCTGTCGTGCGACGCGGACGACGCGGACGACGCGGCGGCCTGGGTGGGCGTGGACGCCCCGGAGAGGAACCGGATGCGAAGCATCGCGTGGCGGTCGGCGAGCAGGCCGAGTGCCTCGCCGAGCAGGTCGGGGTCGAGGTGCCCGCGGACGTCCTGGGTCACGTACCCGTAGGCGGGGACATCCGGGTACAGCCCGCCCTGGGTGTGGAAGGCGAGCTGGACCGGGGTCAGGGAGAAGGGGACGCCGTCGTCGGCCGACGGCGCTGCCGCGTACCTCCGCGGGAGGGGGGAGAGGTCCTCCTCGGACCTGCCGGGTTCGCGGGCGCCTGCGCCGGTGAGTTCGCGGGCGAGTTCGCCCAGCGTCCGGTGCTCGAAGAACAGGGTGATGGGCAGGGAGCGGTCCAGCTCCTGCTCCAGGCACTTGACGAGATCGACGGCCATGAGCGAGTCGAGTCCGAGGCCGAGGAGCGGCACGTCGTCACCGAGGGCGTCGGGGGAGACGTGGAGTGCTTCGGACAGCAACTGTCGCAGGACGTCCGACACATCGCCTGGCCGGGAGGCCGCGGCCTGCTCCATGCGCGCGGGTGTCGCCGGGGGAGCGGCGGGGAGCCGGGGTACGTCGAAGCCGGTCGAGGTACGAGGCGCGGCGGCCCCCTGGGTCAGGTCGGCGACCATGAGCTGTGCGGCGTCGGAGCCGCAGGCCGCACGCAGGGCCTCCAGAGCCTCGCGGGTCGCCAGCGGCAGCGGTCCGCGCGCGGGACCGGCAGCGGTACGCGGACCGGTAGCGGTGCCAGGAGTGGCATCAGAAGCGGTACGAGCAGGCGTACCAGCACCGGCACCGCGGGCGAACGCGCTCGTACCGGCGACGAGTCCGGCATCGGCGAACGCGGCGAAGTTGACCGCCAGCCACGGCCGGCCCGCCGCGCGTTCGGCGGCCGCGAAGGCGTCGAGGTAGGCATTGGCGGCCGCGTAGTCGCCGATCGCGCCCGCCAGGCCCGGCAGGACCGAGGCGACCGAGGAGAACGCCACGCACAGCGAGGGGCGCAGACCGTGCGTGACGACTCCCCGGGCGAGCAGGTCGGTGCCCCGGGTCTTGGCGGCCAGGACTTCGGCGATCTCGTCCGGCGTCTTGGTCCGCAGCGTGCCAGGACGTACGACGCCGGCGGCGTGGATCAGCACGTCGAGTCGCGGCAGACCGGCGAGCAGCGTGTCGACGTCGGCCTCACGGGAGACATCGGCGGTGCGGTAGTCCACGGTGGCGCCGAGCGCCCGGAGCTCGGCCAGCAGCCCGGTGGGCGGCTCGGCCGAGCGACCCGTCAGCAGCAGGGTCGGCCGGCCCCGCCCCGCGAGATCGCGGGCCAACGCTGCGCCGACGCCGCCGGCCCCACCGGTGATCAGATATGTGCCGTGGGGCGGCAGAGCCGCAACCCCGGCGTCAGATCGTGTTCCAGGCCCAGTCCCTGGTTCTGTGCCAGGTCCTTCACCGGGTTCCGTGCCGGGATCCAAGGCGACCGGCTCGGTCGTGCGGCCGAGGCGTCGCCCCGCCCGCCAGGCGACGGCGGGCGCCGGGCGGAGGCCCACACCGTCGTCCGGCGCGGTGGGCCGAGCGGCGAGTTCGTGGTCGAGCGCGTCGAGGTGCGCGTCGACGTCGTCGAGGGAGGAGAGGTCGACGCTGTGGGCGACCACACCGGGAAACTCCTCCGGCAGCGCCAGGGCCAGCCCGGTCAGGACCGCCTGCGCGGGGCACGGACGCTCGGCGCCACTGCCGACGCCGACGCCGACGCCGACGCCGGCACCGGCACCCGCACGGGCATCGACACCCGTGACATGGACGTCCTCGGTGACGACGAGCACGCGCGGGCGGTGGAGCGCGAGTTCCGGCAGGAGGTTCTGCAGCCCGGTCGCCATGGCGCGGTGGGCCGCGTCGAGCGCGTCGGTGGAGTCCGGCGCCACGGCGGGTCCTGCGAGCAGGACCACGACCTCGGGGTCCGGCTCACCGTCGGCCACCGGCCCATAGCCGACCGACGCGTCGCCGGCGGGCCGCCCGACCGTGACCCCCCGGCCCCTGAGGCGGTCCGCGAACGCACGGGAGAGCGGCGAATCCGGCCCCGCCAGCAGGACGGAACGCGGCCCGGGTCCGACCGTCAGCGGGGCGTCGTCCCAGCGGATCCGATGCAGCAACGGCCCGGGCATCGACGGGGGCAGGGGCGGCTGGGGCCGGGGTGCGGCGGCCGGCCGGTAGCGGTGCCGCTGGAAGGGGTACGTGGGTATGCCGGAGATCCGTGCCCGGTCGGCGTCGAGCCCGGTACGGTCCAGCGGCACACCCCGCTCCCAGAGCCGACCGACGGTTTCGAGGAGTCCCCGGGCACCGCCCCGGTGCCCGGTGGAGAGGGCGACCGCCCCGCCGCCGCGCGGGTGCGTGGCCGCGACGGCCCGCACGGAGCCACCGAGGGCTCCGGCGCCGAGCTCGACGAACGTGTCGTACCCGTCACCGAGCAGCCGCTCCACCGCAGCGCCGAAACGCACCGGCTGCCGGGCATGGGCACGCAGATAGGCCGGGTCCAGGACAGGCTGCCAACCGGCGGTGACCGTACTGATCAGCGGTGTCGACATCGCCGACGGCCGGAGCGCGAGCGCCCGCGCGGCTTCGGTGAGCGCGTCCAGGGCCGGATCCATCAGGGGCGAGTGGAAGGCACGGGACACGTTCAGCCGGCGCGCGACGATGCCCCGGGCGGCCAGCGTGACGATCGCGTGCTCGACCGAAGCCTCGGTCCCGGCGAGGACGACCTGGTCGGGACCGTTGACGGCGGCGACGCTCAGCGCCCCCCGCGCCCGGGCCACCAGGTCAGCGACCGAATCCTCGGTGCAGCGCACAGCCGCCATGGCGCCTGGGGCACACGACTCGGCCATCAGGCGGCCACGTTCGGCGGCGAACCGCACGGCGTCGGACAGCGAGACCGTCCCCGCGACGCACGCGGCGGCGATCTCGCCGACGCTGTGCCCGGCGACAGCGTCCGGGGCGATGCCCCAGGCCCGCAGCTGACGGGCGAGCGCGACCCCGTGGGCGACCAGGAGCGGCTGGGCGACGTCGGTACGGGAGAGCGCGTCGGGAGACGAGACGTCGTCGAGGCACCAGGCGGTGAGACTGCGCCCCCCGATCACCCCGACGTGGCCGGAGGCCTCGTCGAGCGCCTCGCGGTAGGCGGGCGCGTCGGCGTACAGAGCGCGGGCCTGACCCTGCGGCCGTACACCCTGCCCGGGAAGGAGAAGGACGAGGCGAGCCCGGGACCGTACAGGGGTGCTGGTCGGCGTCACCCCGTCGCGTACGGCCTCCAGCCGGGCGGCGAGATCTCCGTCGGTGACGAGGGAGACACGATCGGGCCCCTCGTCGCGGGCGGCGGCGACGGCGGCGCAGACGTCCCCCTCGTCGAGACGGGGATGGTCACGGAGATGGGTGGCGAGTCCGGCGGCAGCGGCACGCAGCCCGTCCTCCCCGTGCGCCGACAGGGTGAGCAGCCTGGGTGAGCGCGACGGCACCCGCTCCGGCCGATGGCGGGCAGGCGGCTCCTCCAGTACGGCATGGGCGTTGGTGCCACCGAACCCGAAGGCGTTGATCCCTGCGACGAGCGGGCCGGGTGCCTCCCAGTCGCGTACGGCATCCACCAGGGCGAACCCGGAACCGGCCAGATCGACCGAGACCGAGGGCGAGACCGAGGGCGAGGCAGAACCAGAGGCAGCCTGCAGGGGCGCCGATGCCGATGCCGATGTCGATGCCGATGCCGACGCCGATGCCGACGCCGACTCCGAGGTCGACGTCGATGCCGTCGGAATCGGAATCGAGTGCGCGGTCCGGAGCGGTGACGGCGGCAGGCGTCGCTGACCGAGCGCGAGGACCACCTTCACCAGGCTCGGCATTCCGGCGGCGTTGAGCAGATGGCCGATGTTCGTCTTGACCGAGCCGAGCAGCCGGAGCCGCCCGTCGGGAAGCGGCGGAAAGGCCTGGGCGAGCGAGCGCAGCTCGACGGGGTCGCCGATCGGCGTGCCGGTGCCGTGCGCCTCCACGTACGACACGCTGTCGGGAGTGACCCCCGCACTGCGGTAGGCCTGTGTGATGACCTCCCCCTGGGTCAGGGGATTGGGCGCCATCAGGCTGAGCGAACGGCCGTCGTTGTTCACGGCTGTGCCGCGGAGCACCGCGAGCACGGGATCCCCCGCCTCCCGCGCCTCGTCGAGCCGGGCCAGTACGAGCGCCGCGCCGCCCTCTCCGGGGACGAACCCGTCGGCCGCCGCGCCGAACGCGTGGCAACGTCCGGTCGGGGACAGCGCCCCCGCTTTCTCCAGGAGTGTGTAACCGGCCGGCGTGAGGTTGAGATGCACGCCGCCGACGACGGCGATGTCGCACTCGCCGGCCTGAAGGCTGCGGCGCGCCAGGTGGAGCGCGACGAGGGCCGAGGAGCAGGCGGTGTCGACGGCGAGCGCGGGCCCGGTCAGGTCGAGGCAGTGTGCGACGCGCGCGGCGAGCATGTTGGGAAGGTTCCCGGTGAGGGCTGCGGTGGGCAGCCGGCCTTCGCCGTGGGTCTGTTCGAGAACGCTCCGATAGCCGCTGTCTCCGGCGGCGACGAACACTCCCACCCGGCGCCCGCGCCGCCGCTGCCCGGCGTAGCCGGCCCGTTCCAGGGCCTCGTGGGCGAGTTCCAGCAGAATGCGCGCCTGCGGGTCGATCGCCCGCGCCTCCTCCGCTCCGATCCCGAAGAACCCCGCGTCGAAACCGTCGGGTTCGTCGAGGAACGCACCCCACCGGGTGCGTCCGTCGGCCGGTTCGGTCCATCGCCCCTCGGGTACGGGGGTGACGGCGTCGTACCCGTCGAGGAGCCGCGCCCAGAAGGCCTCGGGCGTATCGGCCCCGGGAAAGCGGCAGGCGAGCGCGGAGACGGCGACCAACGGCTCGCCGGCCTGAGTCGACTCGTGCGCGGAGGCTGCCGACTCGTCCGCACCCGTCGAGCCCTGCGGCGGGGACTGGTCCCTTCCGGGTCCTGCAGAACCGCCGCCGGCGAGCATCAGCCCGGCGAGGGCGGCCACCGTGGTGTGGTCACGCACCTCGGAAGGGCGCAGCGCCACGCCGAACTCGTCCTCGAGCCCGGCCAGGACCTCCATGGCCTTGAGCGACGAGCCCCCGAGAGCCCGGAATTCGTCGTCCGGCCCGATGGCGCCGCCCTGCAGCCCGAGCACCCGGGCCCAGATACCGCGCACGGCGTCCTCGGCGGCGGGCCGCGACATCGGTGCCGCGGACGACGCAAGGGCTCCGGGCCGCCCCGGAGCGCCGTCGCAGGCACCGGGGGCGTCGGGTCCGCGGTCGCGACGAGAGTCGACTTCCTCCACTTCCACTTCCACTTCCGCCGTCGCCGTCGCCGATGCCGCCACCGTGCGGCCGACGGGTGCGTCCGGATCGTCGACCCGCCTCTCCGACGTGCCCTCGGCCCGCTGCTTCGGCAGCGGGCCGGACGGCTGCCCCGCCTCGGACGTGGACCGCTTCTCCGGCAGGGCACCCCCCACGCCCACGGCCGCCCGCCCCGCGATCTCCGGATACCGCCCGCCCTCGAAGCGATCGCGCAGCACCCCGCGACGGACCTTCCCGCTCGTCGTACGCGGGAACCCGCGTACCGGCAGCGCCAACACCCGTACGTCGGCGTGCCCCAAGGCTTCGCGGACCCGTCCGCGGACCGCGTGCAGCAGCTCGGGCGTCACGGCGGACAGGGGAGGCGCGGGGGCGAGGAAGACGACCACCCGCTCGCCGCCGTCCGCGGGATCGGTCGATCCGACGACCGCGACCGGGCAGTGACCGAGCCCCGGCGTGGCCGCCGCGACCTCCTCCAGGTCCGACGCGTGCAGCGTGCGCCCGTCGACGAAGACGACGTCCTTGGACCGGCCGGTCACACAGAGGCGACCCTCGCGCAGGAATCCCAGGTCACCGGTGCGCAGCCACGCCCCACGGAACGCCTCCGCCGTCGCCTCAGGGGCACCGTGGTAGCCGCGGGCCACCTGGGGGCCGCTGACCTCGATGTGGCCGACCCGGCGTTCCTCGACGGGGTGCCCCGTGTCGTCGGTGATCCGTACGGTGCACCCGTGCACGGGGCTCCCCACGTCCATCAGTTCCACCGCGTCCGGTCCGGGCACGCTGTCCACGGCGCGGCCCCGGGCGAGCGCGGACCTGTCCAGGG
The DNA here is from genome assembly GCF_055574655.1 of Streptomyces sp. NPDC029956. Lineage (NCBI taxonomy): Bacteria > Bacillati > Actinomycetota > Actinomycetes > Kitasatosporales > Streptomycetaceae > Streptomyces > Streptomyces sp. NPDC029956. The sequence goes on from NZ_JBVHZJ010000014.1 coordinate 175,712, forward strand.
CCAGCGGCCGGGCGATCTCCCCCGGCGGCGGGAAGGTGACGGCGAGGGTGGACTCCGCGAGGCCGTACACCGGCGTGGGCGCTGACGCCGGGAGTCCTGTCGGCCGCATCCGCCCGGCGAAGGCCCGCCACACGGCCGGTGAGATCGGCTCGGCGCCGACCAGGACCATCCGCACACACGTCAGGTCCAGACGTGCGAGGTCGTCCGCAGTCACGCGCCGTTCGACGAGGGCGAGGGCGAAGTTGGCGGCCGAGAGCAGCGTCGCCCGGTGCCGTGCGGCCGCCTCCAGCCATCGAAGGGGCCGTTTGGCGAACGTCAGCGGTTCGAGGCGCACCTGATTGATCCGTGCCGACAACGGTACGAGGTGGGTGCCGATCAGCCCCATGTCGTGGAAGTACGGCATCCAGGTGGCGAGGACGTCAGCGGAGTTGATACCGGCCGCGGCACGGATCTGCGCCAGATTGGCGAGAACGGCCGCGTGGGTCAGCTCGACCCCCTTCGGAGCCCCTGTGCTGCCGGAGGAGAACTGCAGGAACGCCACGTCGTCGGGCGCCCGCTTCGGCAGCGCCGGAGCAGCGGGGTGCTCGCGGAGATCGTCGAGCGTCAGGCACTGTACGGAGCCGGGCAGAGCGTCGAGCAGCGCCGCGGTGGACGCACCGACGGCCACCGGCGGCGCGCCGAGGAACTCCCATACGGGCAGCACCCGCCGTACGTCCGGGGCGAGGGGCACCGGTACGAGCCCGGCGGCGACGGCACCCCAGAAGAGCGGCAGGAACTCCTCGCTCCGCTCGGCCGGCAGCACCACATGGCTTCCCGGCACGAGCCCGGCGGCGAGGAATCCCCCGGCAACGCGCAGGGCGTCGGCGAACAGAGCGTGATGGCTGACGGTCCGCTCCCTGCCGTCCCCGTCGACATGGACGATGCCCTGGCCGGGCGCGGCGGCGGCCGCACCCGCCAGCACGTCCAGCAGCACCGTCTCGCCGTATCCCCGCATCAACGCCCCCGTGCATCTGCCCGAGGTGGGCCCCTTCCGCGGTCCACGCGAGAAGGACCGCCCCGGGTCTGCTCTGTTCTGATCTACGACTGGCCAGGCTTGGACCGGCTTGGACCGGCTTGGACCGGCTTGGACTGGACCGGGCTGGACCCGTCTCTGTTTCAGTCTCCGGTCATCATGACTGATCACCGTCTCCGCACGGCACCGGCCGAGTCCCCGCCCCGTGCACGGCCGGAGTCGGGCCTTGGCCTGCAGCGCGGTGAATCCTCATGCCGGGTGTGTCGCCGTGTCCGAGACGGACTACCGACCTGGCGTCCGGGGTCGGTAGTTCGGATTCGCCTGGTAGTCACCGGAGAGCTCGCCGCGTGCGTCCACCTGCCAGGCCCCGATGACGGCCTCGGGGGGCACGGCCCCGTTCGGGTCGCCGACCATGTCCCGGTCGATCTCGTACACCCAACCTCCCGGGTGGGCCCTGGCCTCGTCGACCAACTGAGGCGGAGGTACCCGCCGCTCGGTGCGGTTCCTGCGGAACAGTCCCATGCCGTGCCCCTCCCTGTTTCCGGCGAATGCTACGTACCGCCCGATGTCTCCGACGAACCGGACCGGGGCGTTTCCTGCGGCTCGCGGCCGCGGTTCTCCTCGGCCAGGGCGAGCGCGGACCGCGCATGACGGCGATGGTCCCGGCGGACCCGGGGCGCGAGCGTCGATCACCTGCCGGTGAGCGGCGAGGCGGTACGGTCCTGAATCCTGGGTCGGGCGAGGCCGAGAGGGCGAGACCTGTGGGCCATCGGGGTTGATGAGGGACGGGAGGCGGCGCCGCCAGCCCGCGTGGCGTGACCTCTTCGAGCGCGCCGGGGTTGGATCGGAGGAACCGCTTCCGCGCAGCACTCCCGCCCACCACCCCCGGTCGACGCTGCTCCGGCCGTCCCGTGCCGCGTCGATCCTCACGACCCGGAGTCGTCCATGCCGCGTTTCACAGGCCGTGCGCTCACCCTCGCCCTGGCCCTGGCCGCTCTCCCCACCTGCTCCGCTGTCTCTGCCGCTTCTGCCGGGTCTGCCGCCGCACACGCTCCGGCCCCGCTGGACCGCCTCACCCTTACGGTGGCAGACAGCGGCGACCCGGCCGCGGACGGCACGTACGAGCTCACCTGCCACCCGGCGGGCGGTGGTCATCCCGCACCGCAGGCCGCCTGCGACAGGCTCGACGAACTGACCACCTGGGGCACCGACCCCTTCGCGCCGGTGCCCCCGGACTCCCTGTGCACGATGCAGTACGGAGGACGGGCCACGGCCCAGGTCACGGGGACCTGGGCAGGCCGACCGGTGGACGCCGGCTTCAAGCGAACCGACGGCTGCGAGATCGCCCGCTGGGACACCTTCGCGCCTGTCCTGCCCGCGACGACCGGCGCCTGACCGCCCGGCAGCTCACCCGCGTGCGCCGCCGAACGCGTCCCCCTCCAAGCGGACGCTCAGCTGGCTGCCCAGCTCCCGGAACCCGAGCGACCGTGCGACCCGCCGAGAGGCCGCCGGCCGGGCACGCCACTGGGGGAGCAGTCCCGCCGCCAACGCGTGCGCCACGGCGGCGGAGCTCGTACGGCGGGCGAGTCGGCGGCCCCGCCAGCGCGGATGCGTCAGCACACAGACGTGCGCGGTCCCGGCGGGCCAGGAGCGGTATCCCGCCGCGGCCACCACGGCCGTCCCTTCGCGCACGACGAACGCCGGAGTGGTGATGTCCTCCATGCCGCTCTCCGCCACGTCCTCCGGTTCGACCGACCGCAACAGCCCCTGAACGTCGGGATGGTCGGGGGCCAGGCGCTCGACAGTGCCGTGTGGACGAGCGGGACGGAAGTAGATGTCGGAGAGGTACGCCAGGCTTGCCGGACCGAGCATGTCGGACACCGGCAGCACGGCCCTGACCGTTTCAGGTCGCGTGAGCAAGTCCGGTGGAACAGAGGCGAGCGCGCTGCGCAGTACGCGGGCGGCGCTCTCCGTGGGCGCTGTGGCGATCGCCGCGCCGCCCAGGACCACGATTCCGGTCCAGGAGGGCGGGCACAGCGCGGAGGTCGGTGAAACGACCACGGCGGGTCCGGTACGGCCGGCGGGACCAGCGGGACGATGAAGACCAGCGGGACCGGCAGGACCGGTGGGTTCACCGCACGATGCGAAGGACACCGGCGCGTCGGCCAGCGTCTCCCACAGCGCACGGGCGCGGATCAGCAGCGGATCGTCGGTCATGTCATCGGACATGTCGGCAGCCATGCTGTGATTCTTTCACCGCCGGGGAGGAGAGCGGCTGGGGCAGGCGCTTGGCATCTGCCCATGCCACGGGGTCGACCGGGGCTGTACGACTGGGGGCGACACCGGCACCGGGAATTGTCGGCGGCGGTCGGACGACGGGAAGGGCCGCGCGACGGCACCGTGTTCGTGTGATCGAAGTCAACGAACTCACCAAGCGATACGGCGACACGACCGCCGTCGACAACCTGTCCTTCACCGTGCGGCCCGGCCAGGTCACCGGGTTCCTCGGCCCCAACGGCGCGGGCAAGAGCACGACGCTGCGGATGATCCTCGGCCTGCACGGGCCCAGCAGCGGCACGGTCACCGTGAACGGCCGCCCGTTCGGCGAACGGCCCCGCGGCCTGCGCCACGTCGGCGCGCTCCTCGACGCGCACGACGTGCACGGCGGACGGAGCGCACTGGCGCAACTGTCCGCGCTCGCACGCAGCAACCGCATCCCGCAGCGGCGGGTGTCGGAGGTGTTGCGGGAGGTGGGTCTCGCCGACGTCGCCCGGCGCCGTATCGGCGGATTCTCGCTCGGTATGAAGCAGCGGCTCGGCATCGCGTCCGCGCTGCTGGGCGACCCGCCGGTGCTGCTGTTCGACGAGCCGCTCAACGGCCTCGACCCCGAGGGCGTGAAATGGGTGCGCGAACTGTTCCGGCGGCTCGCCGCCGAAGGTCGCACCGTATTCGTGTCGAGCCACCTGATGTCCGAGATGGAGCACACGGCCGACCGGTTGGTCGTCATCGGGCGGGGCGAGCTGATCGCGGCCGAGAGCCTCGCGGAGTTCTCCGCACGAGGCGGCCGCGGGACCGTCCAGGTGCGTACGCGCGCGTCGGCCGTACTGCGGGACCGGCTGTCGGCCGAGGGCGCGGTGGTGGATCAGGAGGTGGGGGACGAGCTGACCGTCACGGGCCTGACCGCGGACCGGATCGGTGAGATCGCCCTGGAACACGCCGTCCCGCTGCGCGCGCTCAGCACCCGGTCCGCGTCCTTGGAGGACGTCTTCATGGAACTCACCGCCGACAGTGTCCAGTACCTCGCAGGAGAACCCCGATGAACGCGACGCCCGCACCCGCACCCGCGCCCACCTCCGTGCCGTCGCCGACATCGCCGCTGCCTCCGACTCCGACTCCGGCTCCCACGCCACTCATCCCCGCAGTCAGCGCGGTTGCCGAGCCCCGTCCCCGCTTCCTCGACCTCGTCGCCTCCGAGTGGATCAGACTCCGGTCGCTCCGCTCGACCTGGATCGCCTACGGCACCGCCGCCTCGGCCGTGATCGCCTTCAACGTGGGTACCGCGTACGACACGTACACGCACTGGACCGAGGAGAACGCCGGGGACCGGGCCGACTTCATCCGGGACGGCATCCCCCTGCAGATCGCCTTCACCGGGAACGCGGCCATGGTCATGGTGATCGCGCTCGGGGCCATCGGCGCTCTCGCGATGGTGGGGGAGTACAGCACGGGCACCGCCCGTACGACCTTCGCGGCCGTTCCCGCCCGCGGCTCGGTGATGGCGGCCAAGGCCGTCGTCGTCGCGGCCGTCGCGGCCGTCTTCGGCGCGCTCGTCGCGGGAGCCTCGTTCGTCCTCACCCAGGCGGTCCTCGACGGCCGGGGCCTGGGAGTGTCGTTCGGCGATCCTGGTGCCCAGCGCGTGGTGTACGCCTCGGCGCTGCTCGCGCCGGTGTGCGCGCTGGCGGGGCTGGCCATCGGAACAGTGGTCCGTCACACGGCGGCCACCATGATCACGACGGTCGCGATCGTCCTCGTCCTGCCCAACGTCCTCACCGAAGACCGCTATGGCACGGCGCTCGCGAGCCATGCCCTGCCCTTCCGCGCGTGGACCCGACTCGTGGACGTCGGAGCTCCCTCCCCGTCCGACTTCCCGTGGAGCAATGGCGGAGCCTGGACGGTCTACGTGGCCTGGACACTGGGCGCGACGGCGCTGGCGATCGCCGGAGTGCGGCGGCGCGACCTGTGAGGAGGCGTCGAACCGCCGACCACCGGGAGGAGCGCGAACCCGTCGCACACCCTCGGCCTGAGGACTGCCGATGACTCAAGGGCTGCCGATCAGTCGGCCGAGCCGCGCGGCGGCCCACGGCCTGTGACCGCCGGCCCGCATCCGACCGGACGCGATCGCCTTCCACACGGGCATGCGGCGGAAGGAGACCAGCAGGAACGCGACCGGCTCCGCCGTGATCCGGCAGTCGTACGCGCGTGGCGGGGCGTCACGGGTCACGGTCGCCGCCCCGTTCTCGATGACGACCGCAAGCCTGGGCCCGCCCTTGATCGCCAGATCGAACGCGATGCTCACGCCCCGCGCCCGTTCCGCGTCGAGGCCCAGCGGCATCATCGTCGGCATCGACTGGCCGAGCACCAGGCCCGCCTCCTCGGGGCCGATCGGCCAGGGGAGCCCGGCGCCGCGGGCGATGTCCAGGCCGTGTACGAGACTCTCGCTGAGCATCAGACCGGTCGCGGCCGCCAGGGTGAGCGGCAGCTCCTTCCCGAGCCAGGGGGCGTGGACGGGGGTGTCCGGTGCGAGCCCGTCGGTGACCCGCAGGAACATCTCGCTCCGCTCGGCGATGAAGTCGCCGATGCGGGTGCGCTCCTCGATGCCGAAGAGGCCGATGGACGTGGCGTTCACGGCCGCGATCCGCTCGCTGAACGAGCCGCCGCCCGGCAGGAGGAGGGCGTCCCACTCCATGGCCTCGTCGGTGAAGCCGGTGGAGTACGCGAAATGGACGCCCGCGAGGTGCGCGCCGACGTCTCCCACCGTCCACACGGGGACCCCGGACGCCGCCTCCATGTCCGGAACATCCCGCAGCAGACGAACCAGGCGTGGGACCACGGCCCTCAGCGCCGCACGAGTCCGCTCGTGCTCGGCGACGGCGTCGAAGCTCGTGACGGTGCCCATGGAACTCCCCCAAGTCGCTTACAGAACATGAAGGTTACCGCCGGGTAGCGATATGTGACAGGGCTTCGGCACCTCGATCCCGCCCTCGACTCCGGCCCCATGAGTCCGTTCTGTCACAGGCTGTCGAATGATCGCTCATGTCCTTGCTCAGCCGCCCGCGCGATCCGCAGACTCCCGCCGGAAGCACGACAGATCGGATCCCCACGACCAGGGAGCAGGCCACATCATGCATTCCGCCCGACAGCGACGAGCAGCGGCCGCGACCGGCGTACTGACCGCCGCGTTACTCGCATGGCTGCCGGCCGCATCCGGCTCCGCAGCCGCCCGGACAGGTCAGCCCGCACAGACAACCGGGCCCGCACCGGGCACACCGCACGAGCAGAGCACACAGCCCGCGCACCCCACACAGCCGCGTCATGGTGAGCCAGCCCTCGGCCGCATTCCGATCAACCCGGCCACGGCCGACCTGAGGCTCCCCTTCGACAGCGTGACCGACTCGGCCGCGGAACGACGCATGACCGACGTCGCCCAGAACCGTCTGACCACCCGATGCATGGCGCGCTACGGCATCACGTACGCACGCCAGGACCCGGCGCCGGTCACCGGCACCGAGGATCCCCACCGCTACCTCTTCGGGCTCGCCGATCCCGCGTTCGCGGCTACGACAGGACCGCCGGCACGCCCCGTCCGCCGCGCCCGGAGGAGCCGCCCCTGAACGACGACGGCCTGACCGCCCTGTTCGGTCACCGTCCGGGCGACCCGCCCCCGATGCAGGACCCGCTCTCGGAGGAGGAGGCGCAGGAGACGGTCACCGGTATCAAGGTCGACGGCTTGAGCGTCCCCGTGGACGGCTGCCTCGGCGAGGGCTGTCGCACGCTCCATCTGCCCACCCGGACGAGCGTCGACGCGCTCTTCCCGTTCATGGTCTCGGCCGAAGCCCACAACCGTGCCGAGATGGACTCCCGGATGCAGCGGGTCGTCGGGCTCTGGTCACGCTGCATGGCGCGCTCCGGCTACCCGGGCATCGGGAACCCGTACGAGGTGACCCAGAAGCTCGACCTCGGGGACGACCTCGGCGGGCCCGCCGCGATCGCGGCTGCCGTGCGCGACGTCGCGTGCAAGCGGAAGGTGAATCTGGTCGGCTTCGGGGCCGCGATCGAGACGGCCCACCAGAAGCGGGTCGCCTCCGAGGTCGCGGACGACCTCGCGGCGTACCGAAGTCAGCGCGCCACCCGCCTGGCACTCGCAGCCACCCTCCCCTGACACGGAACACCCCCAACCGGCGGGCCCGGCCTGGTTCAGCAGCCCGCGGCGGGGTGACCACCGTGTTCACCCCGCAGCGGACAGCCGCCGTCGGCTGTCCGCGCCCGCCGCTCACCGCAGACCGCCTCGGACACCTCGGTAGAGTCCGGGCCATGACAGGAATCCGTGACCGTCGGCCGAGGAGCGACCAGGACGACGGCATCGAGGACGTGGCACTGCTCCTCCTTGAACGGCTGGGTGAGCAGGGCGTGAACGCCATGATCAGAGTGGACGCCGAGAGGGCTGCCGACAACGCGCCGGCGTGGACCTTCGCAGCCGGCGCCGGCCCCTTGGAGCACGGCATCCGGGCTGACGGCAGGACCGTGCGGCAATGCATGTCCACCGCCCTCTCCCGGCTGCGCGAGGCGGGGATGTCGGTTCCCTTCTGATCCCCGTCCTCGTTCGTCTCTGGTCTCGATCACTCACGGAGCGACCGTGGCTGCCGGTGGCGTCCAGCGACGGGTGCGGGACGGCGCGTCGGGGACGCCGTACTCCTTCCTCAGGTGCTCGGGGACGGCGTAGTGCATGACGCGTCCCCGGGTGAGTGAGGACAGCTCGAAGATCGTCGTGAGGTGCCCGAGCCGGTCGAGGGCCCAGGCGCCGAGCGGTGAACGGTCCTCGACGGTCTCCAGTACCCCCAGCAGATGGGGCACGGCCTTGACGGCTGTGTCCCAGGGCGTGCTGGGGACCTCGAGCCAGTCGGCGCTCGTGTCGCCGATGAGGTACCGGACGAGAGCGGCCACGACCGGGTCGAGCAGCGTCCCGGGCACGACGTCCTCGTAGAGCTCGATGAGCTGCCGGGTCAGGTGGGCGCCCTCCGGGGACGGCCCCATGTACCGGATCATGTACTGATCGAGGAACCGGCGCGCCTCGTCGAGGGAGGTCGGGACGGCGTCCTGGTCGACGCCGAGCATCGCGCCGACCACGCGCCAGGCGTAGGAGTACGCCTCCGCTCCCTCCTGCGACATGTGGATGCCGAGACGGTGCAGGCTGTCGAGGACCAGCATCGAGAAGAACATCTGCCCGCCGATCATGTCCTCCTGACAGATCGGCACCCCCGACGCCCCGACATCCCAACGGTCCTCGCGCGTGAGGTGGTGGCGGATGGAGGCGTGGAGCAGACGGACCTTCTGCGCGGCGGGGATGAAACGGCTGCCGGCCTCGAAGGCGTCGGGCTGCATCAGGTAGACGGTGAACTGGCCGGTCGCGGCCATACGCGTCGAGGGGTAGTTCAGGCCGTGGGTCGTCGACAGCAGCTTCGCCACGTGCGGGACGAGGTAGCAGGCCGGCATGGAGGCGAAGGACAGGGCGGTGGCGATGTGCACGTTGTTGTCGATGAAGAACAGCCGGGCCCGCTCCATCTCGTCCCAGTCCACCCAGGCCGGCGGGGCGCTCGTGGCCTCCAGGTACTCCCTGGCGACATCGGGCAGCCCGTCCGGAACGGGCGCACCGGCGGTGGAGAAGAAGCGCATCAGGGTGTTGAAGGTGCCCATCTCGCCGCGCTCGAAGAGAGCGGCGACGGTGGCGTCGGCGAGCTCGTCGCCGCTCTGCCGGAGGGCGTTCATCGATGTCTCGGTGTGGAGCATGGGGAACTCCCTTGTCTCTGGGGGGGAGGGGGTGCGAAAGGCCGTGGGCCGCTACCGGTCAAGGCGGGTCCAAGCGGGCCGCTACCGGTCAAGGCAGGGCCAAGGGGGTCTCAGCCGGTCCGGGGGACGGCCGGCTTCTGAGCCGGGGCGATTCAGGAGAGCCGGACCGCAGCCGAATGCGCCAAGTCGGTCAGGGCACGGGCCGCGGGCGCGGGTACGTCCAGCTCATGGATCGCACCGAGCGCCTCCTCGACCCTGGCGGAGATCATGCTCTCGACCCGGTCGGGCGCCTTGAGCCGTCGCATCACCTCACGTACCGCCTCCAGACCGTCCTCGTCCAGGTCGTGCCGCCCCAGCAGGGCACGGAGCCGCTCCCGCTCGTCGGGACCGGCGACGCGCCATGTCTCAGCGAGGAGCGCGGTCGGCCGATGACCGCGCACGTCATCGGCGTTGGCCTTGCCGGTGTGCCGTGTGTCGCCGAACAGGCCGAGCAGATCGTCCCTGAGCTGGAACGCCTCGCCCAGCGGCAGCCCGTACGCGCTGTACCCACCGCGCAGCCGGTCGTCGGCCCCGGCGAGTACACCGCCGATCAACAGAGGTTGCTCCACGGTGTACTTGGCGGTCTTGTAGCGGATCACCTTCAGCGACGCGGTCGTGTCCGGGGTGACGCCGGTGTGGAGGATCTCCAGACACTCCCCGGCGATGAGGTCGCGGGCCAGCGCCGCCCACAGCGGACGGGCCCGGCCGAGGTAGGCGGCGGGCAGACCGCTGGTGGCGAACAGCTGCCCGGCCAGCGACATGAGCAGGTCCCCGACGAGCATCGCCAGGGACCGGGCCGCGTCCGCGGCCCGCGGGTGATGCCGTACGACACTGCCGAGGGCCACGTGGGCGGTGGCCCGCCCGCGTCGCAGCGGACTGTCGTCGATCAGGTCGTCGTGCACGACGGCGGCCGCGTGCACCAGCTCCATGGAGGCCGCCGCCCGCACCAACGCGTCGCTGTCGGGCTGCCGAGCCGCCCGCCAGCCCCAGTAACAGAACGCCGCCCGCAACCTCTTCCCGACGGCGACCGACGCCTCGAGCTGCCCGGCCACCGGACCGAGCGCCGGGTCGACCGCCGCCAGCAGGTCGGCCTCCTCGGCGACGAAACGGTGCAGGACCTCGTCGACACGTGCCTTGAACGCTGCCGACTCCCACCGCTCAGCCACTCTCGCCCGCCCGCCGGGCCAGGGCGTGCCGGGCGAGAACCTCCAGATGCGCCGGCGGCGCGGCCGCCCAGCGGTCCAGTACGAGGCGCCCCCGCGCGGTCAGATCCCGCTCGGCCTCCGAGACCAGCTCCGCCGCGTCCGAGCGCCGGGCCAGCCCCCGTACGAATCCGAGTGCGGACCCCAGCGTGCCCACGGCCACATCGGCCAGCCCGGCGACCAGGAGCACCGCCTGTTCACCGGGACCCCCACGGCGCCCAGCCTCCCTCGTCATGACATCTCCCCCTCCACAGCGCACCGATACGGCGACGCAGGTCACGCGCCGCGTATGCCAGCGTCGCGGGCGGCGGGCACGACCGAGGAGAAACTCACGAACGAGTGATCACTCCGATGGGGCGTACGGATCATGGAGGCGGATCACGGAGGCGGATCACGGAGACGGGGCGGAAGCCGGCCGCATCATGTGGATCATCCGCGCGATGACAGACTCGGGCAGCCCCGGGTTCTGGGCAGCCACGCACGCGGTGTCCCTGTCGCGCAGCAGCGGTACCAGGGCTCGCCCCGGCAGTCGTGGGTGCCTGGCCGCCGCGTGCCTGACCACCTCGTACGGGTCGTCGAGCAGCCGCACCGCCGACGCGGGCGTCAGCCGGGGGTCGGTCGCGGCCCGCAACCGGACCTCCCCGTTGGCGTCCCGGCTGAACCGCTCGACCAGCTCGACGGTCGACTCCGGGTCGTCCAGGGCGAGTTGCCGCATCCGCGGGTTCGGGTCCTCGGCATGACGGACCAGATCGCGGCGGGGGAAGTTCGGATGCCCGTGGGGACGGTCGGGCGTGCTGAGGCTGCCGTTCCACCACTGCCACACCCGCAGCAGCATCTCGGTCGGCGCGTCGTCGCACGACTCGGCGAGGAAGAGCTGTACGACACGGTCCTCGTCGTGCGCGAGCACCTCGACGACGTCCTGCGGGAGATGCCTGGCCCGCGCGACACTCCTGCGTACGAGGGGGTGCGTGGAGGCGCTCAGCCGCCGCATCGCGTCGGGATCGTCGTGCAGCGCCCGGACCCGGTCGAGCGCGGAGGAGCGCGTACTCGGATCGAAGTCGATGGCGATGCGCGCCCGCTGCGCCTCGGTCAGATCGGGACGCGTGGAGACCTGGAACCGGACGCTCTCGTCGGGGTCCCGGGCGAGGACGGCGACAAGGTCGCCGTCCAGCCGCAGGTTGCCCGCGAGGGCATGGCGTCGGCCGAGATCGCCGTGGCGGGCCACGTGCTCGGCGAACTCGCGGTCGAGGAGACAACTGGCCACCGCGTCGCTTGCCTCAAGCCCCTCGGAGTCGTGGACGGACCGGGACAGCGGATGCGCCTGGTGGTGCCGGAGGCGCGCCGCGACGCGGACCTTGCGGTCGGGGTCGTCCAGAAGCGCGAGTCGGGGCCGCGCTGTCCAGGTGCGGCCAGTTCACCCCGCTGCATGCCGAGGTACGTACGGCCGGGTCTGGATCGCCGGTCAGCGCCGCGAGCAGATGAACGGGCAGGCCGGACAGCCGGGCCGTCTCCTCACGCACCTTCGCGGACGGGTCCGCGGCGAGTCGCGCGTACGCGGTGTCGGTGAGCTCGACGCGCCGGTCCGCAGCGAGCAGGGCGAGGATCCACCGCTGACGGTCATCCTGCTCGTTCAGGACGAGCCGTGCCCACTGGTCGGCCGTGAGGTTCGGCTGGACCTCGGCCAGCGTTCCTCGAACCCGCCACTCCGGGTGGACCATCGCGGCCTCGACGATGGAAGTCGGCAGGGCGCGCCACAGGAGGTGGAACGTCAGACCGACGAGACCTGCCCGCAGGTCGTCCGAGGTGGAGGGATTGCGCACAAGGCCGTGCGCCCACTCCTCACGCACTCTCGGGGAAGACCCGGGCCCTCGGAACAACCGCTCCCACGCGGCTGCCCGTTCCTCAGCCGTCTCTTCGCCCGCGGCGCGTGCCAGCCCTTCCTGCCGCTCCTTGAGGCGGTCCAGCGCGACGAGCCAGACGTCGTACTCCTCGGTGGTCGCCCCGACCAGAGCGTCGCCGTCCGTGGAGAGGGTGACGCACTCGGGCCGGCCGGGCCGCGTGCCGAGGACTCCCGCGAGGTCCCACCGGTCGGTGAGCCGCACGCGTGTCCAGCGCCGGCCCATACCGCCCGACCAGTCGCCGGCGACGTCGATGAGGAAGCTGCCGTCCGCACCGAGGATCCCGTGTTCGACCGCCAGCCGGTGCCACCGTCTGTTGAGCTCGGCGACCAGCTCCGGTTCGTCCCGCCGTACGGCCTCCGTCGGTGCGGCCTGGCCGGAGACGACCGGCCGCCACGCGGCGCGACACGACATGACCTCCTCGACCCCGGCTGTCTCCACGACGTCGAGACCCGCCTGCCGCAGCCGCTCCCACAGCTTCACTCGCCCACCCGTCATGGTCACCCATCCTGCCCGAGCCGATACGCAGCCCCCCGGGCGGCTCCCGGCACGCCGATAGGGTTCCCGGCATGTTCGAGTACCACGGCTGGATCACGGTCCACGACAGTCCCGCGGACGACGACCCGGCGCGCCTGGCCGGGATCGTCGAGGGCCTGCGGCGCCGTATCGAGGCGATCGACAGTCCCTACCTGCTCGACCTTCGTCGGATGAACGGCGAGGCCTTCGTCCACATCGGCGGCTTCTCCAACCATTCCTCGCCCGAGATCACCGACTTCTTCCGCCACGTCGGCTCGGTCGCCCCGGGGTCGTACGGGCTGCTGCACATCCGCGACGACGAGGACCCGCGGCACGAGAACGAGGTACGCGTGCTGAGGCTGGTGCGTGGTGGCGTCACGGAGCACACCGAGGTGCTCCTGTCCCCGTGCGTCCCGACCGTCGAGGACGAGGTCGACTGAGCGCCCACCCTGAGCGGAACGGAAGGCGGGCACCGACCCGTGAAGGGTTCGGTGCCCGCCTCCGTCACGCCGGGTGCCTCCGTCCCGGCGCCCGGCGCCGTCGCGTCCTGCGCCCACCCCACCCGGCTCGCCAAGCAAAGCGGGTGTTCCGCCCCCTTCCACACCCTCCCCGCACACTCGGGCCCACAGAAGGGCTCCCCGGGGGGGGTGTACA